>NZ_LZMO01000121.1:0-20825 GCF_001665715.1 Gordonia sp. 852002-10350_SCH5691597 | reverse complement strand
GTTCGCACAGCGACTGTCCAGCACGTACAGCGCTTCGCTCCGCTGGCCGTGGGCGCGTACATGCGCAACCTGCCGCGCGGCAGGTCCGTCGCTGTACGTGCTGGACAGTCGCTGTGCTGGACAGTCGCTGTGTGTGTCAGGCGTTGCGCATGTACGCGCGCACGGCCAGCGGAGCGAACACCGCGGTGATGACCGCCGCACCCGCCAGCGCCCACACCACGTGGATACCCGCGTGCCCGGTGGCGGTGAGGTCACGCACCGCGGTGACGAGATGGCTCACGGGATTGACTTTCACGAATGCCTGCAGCCAGCCCGGCATCGTGTCGACGGGAACGAACGCGTTCGACATGAATGTCAGCGGGAACACGACGAGCATCGAGATTCCCTGCACGGCAGAGGCTTTGCTCATCATGCAACCCATGAGTGCGAAGATCCAGGAGACGGCGAAGCTGCACACCATGACCAGGACGACTGATGCGATGACGCCGAGGACGTTCGGACGCCACCCCATGATGAGGCCCATCACGACAGTGATGATGCTCGCGACGAGGTAGCGGATCACGTCGGCGAGAAGAGCTCCCGCCAACGGACTGATGCGTGCGATCGGAAGCGAGCGGAATCGGTCGAAGACGCCCTTGTCCATGTCTTCACGCAGTTGCGTTCCGGTGACGATGGAGCTCATCACCACGGTCTGCACGAGGATGCCCGGGATGATGACGGGAAGATACGACGAGACGTTGCCACTGATGGCGCCGCCGAAGATGTAGGTGAACATCACGGTGAAGATGATCGGCATGATGGTCACGTCGAACAGTTGCTCGGGATTGTGCCGGAGTTTGAGCACACCGCGATAGGCCATGGTCAGCGACTGGCGTGCGGTCTCCGTGAGAGAGACGGACTGCTTCGCCCGTGCTCGGATGGCGCCGGTGGTGATGGCATTGGGTGTGACAGCTCGGGGAAGTGTGGTGGTCATCAGAGGTTCTCCTCCTGCGTGGCTTCGTCGGTGGGGGCGTCGAGGGAATCGGCGGGTTTGCCGGTCAGGGTGAGGAACACCTCGTCGAGGCTCGGTTTCTGGACGTTGATCTCGTCGACGGTGATGCCATCGGAGCGCATCGCGATCAGGACGTCTGGTACGAGATCCGGACGATGCAGTGGAGCGGAGATCCTGCCTGCTTCTGCCGAGAGTGTCGCGGGCTCGCCCAGAACGCGTTCGACGATCTCGGCGACGCGCGGGGCGTCCGACCGTTCCAGAGGTGCGAGTTGCAGCGTCGCCGCGCCCACCGAGTTCTTCAGTGCGTCGGCGGTGTCGTCGGCGATCACACGACCGTGATCGATCACCGCGATGCGATCGGCGAGTTGGTCCGCCTCGTCGAGGTACTGGGTTGTCAGCAGCACGGTTGCGCCGTCGGCGACGAGTCGGCGGATGGTGTCCCACATCTGGGCGCGAGTGCGCGGGTCGAGTCCGGTGGTCGGCTCGTCGAGGAACAGCAGGGGTGGGGTGTCGATGAGGCTTGCCGCGAGGTCGAGGCGTCGACGCATGCCGCCGGAGAAGTCCTTGAGCGGGCGGTCGGCGGCTTCGGTCAGTGAGAACTCGTCCAGCAGTTCGTCGGCTCGGACCTTCGCGGCCTTCCGCGAGAAGCCGAGCAGCAGCGCGAAGACGACGAGGTTCTGTCTGGCGGTCAGGTCTTCGTCGACCGATGCGTATTGGCCGGTGACGCCGACCAGTGACCGGACGGCCGTCGAATCATGCACGACGTCGTAGCCGAAGATCTTGGCTGAGCCCGCGTCTGGTCGCAGGAGCGTGGCCAGCATGCTGACGGTGGTCGTCTTCCCTGCCCCGTTGGGGCCGAGGACGCCGTACACAGAACCGGTCGGAACTGCCAGATCGACCCCGTCGACGGCTCGGTTCGAGCCGAATTGCTTGACCAATCCGCGTGCATCGATGGCAAGTTCGGACCCGAGGGGGTTCGACGCGCTCGTCGTCGCAGTGGTGGTGGTTGTCGTAGTCATGCCATCAACCCTGCACTACGTGACTGTCGTGGGCCTTACGTCAACTGTCATGTGGTGGCGTCGATGACTTTCTGGCGTCTGATCTGCGGTATCGGAGTGTGCGGTGGCCGGCGATGGGGCAGCAGAGGTCACGCCGCCGATGCAGAGTGCGTCGAATCGGGGTGTGGCGCGGTCGCGAGGTCGGTCTCGTAGCGGATCACCGCTGCGACGTGCCCGAGGCGCTGCTCGACGATCATGATCGCCTCTGCCAGTTGTGTCGTGTCGTCGACGTCGGCGACCAGTGCGACGGTGTGGCCGTTGTTGCGCAACATGAACGGCACGACGTCGTAGTAGTTGCTGCTCACCACGGCAACCGGCGTGCCCTCGTCGAACAGGGTCTTGGCGTAACGGGAAACGAGGGCGTCGTCGTCGAGGACGACGAGCGGAACGTCGGGGGTTGGCTGCTTGTGCATCTTCATGGTCCGTCCTCCTTTGGATGGTTGAATGCTCTGATTACACGATGAACGCGCAGGTTAGCGAGGGTCTGGGGCAGAGCTGTGGATAACCTGTGACCCGTTGTGCTGTGCGCGTTGCCTGTGGATGGGCGCGGTGACTCCTGGCGTGATCAGGCTTAGCGTGCAGCGCATGGGGAGACGAAATCACAAGTCACGCAAGCCAACTGTCGGCCGCAAGCGCAATGGCACCACCGGCAGTGATCGGGAATATCACGCTGCTACCCGACGACAGCTCAATCGCATTCCGTGGGCGGCGTCGGGCATGCCCGACGTTCAGGCCGCCCTGGTCGACGCCTTCGGCGGGCTGGCCGAGGAGTGGGCGGCGTACATACGTCCGGTCGGCGTGCGAATGCTCCACGCGATGGCGCGCTTCGATCAGTACCGAGACGGAGATCTCGCACTCACCGAGGACGAGTGCGCCGATCTCGCCGAGGACTACATCGAGAGCGTCGACCTCTACAAGATGCTGCGCGGGCTCCTCGGCCGCGCCGATACGTCCGCCGAGGTTCTTTCGAGGGTCTCGCCGATCTGGGTGCCCGAGTCGGTCACCGGCGAGGCGCGGTCCGCAGACGGCGGTGCGGGCATTCGCGTACTGCCCGAACTGGGCACCGCGGGGCTCCTCGTCTTCGAGCAGCCCCTGACCCGTATGACGGAGGGGCCGCTACCCAACGGAGTGATCACGCCGACCGTCGACGTCGACGCCGTGCTGTGGTGGTCGCACGCCGAGTTCGCCGACATCGGGCTCGGCGGAGCGTGCACGAAGGAGGATACGGCGACGTGCGAGTCGTTCGAGGTGCAGCCGTTGACCCGCAGCCGCGACCTGCAGCCGCTTCGCGGCGAGGCATGGCGACTGTCGCTGCTGACCGAGGTGGCCAACTACAGCGTCGAACCGGGTGACGACATGTCGAACGCGCCGTCGGGTAGGCCGCTCTTCCAGATGCTCGACGGCCTCGGAGTTGCGCTGGGGCGCAGTGATATTCACGTTTGCGATGAATCGGGCGCGCTGACGATCAGGCGCGACGACGTTGCGTGAGATCGACTGCGCCACACCTAGATGTGGACCTAATCGAAGGAATTGGGTGCTGCAGCACACAACTCCTTCGATGCGACACACATAGGCGTAGTGGGTTCCAGGCTCGCTACCGAGCCAGGCCGAGGGCGCGACTGACGATGCCTGCCATCTCGCGCTCGCCAAGTGCGTTGGGGTGCACGGGGACCGGCTGAACGATTCCGAAGATCGGTTCCACCCAGCGGACGCCGACGGGCTTGCAGCTATCGTGGCCGATCGACGGTGTGGTCGCGTCGACGTAGGTCGCCCCGGTCACCGCGGCGGCGCGCTTGACGGCGTCGTTGAGTGCGGTCTGGATGCCGTGCGCATAGGGCAGATCGCCGGCGGCAACCGGCAGATCGGGGCACGTCTGCGCGGTCGCCGGCATGATGAGCGGGTAGCTCACGATCGCTACCCGCGCAGTGGGCGACTTCGCTCGAATTGCCTTGAGCGCGTTCACAATCTTCGGGTAGGTTGCGGTCTGTATCTCGCGGGTCATCGTCGAGCCGTACTGAGCTTTGCACGGCGTGCCGCGGAATCCCGCGGCAACGCCTGCTGCGACACACTTTTCGACGGTGCCTGCGAAGACGTTGCCGTCGTTGCCTCCGATCATCAGGGTGACCAGTTGCGTGTCGGGGCGCAGTGCGCGCAATTGTGGTGCGACGTCGGGGTATTGGCGAGTGAAGAAGTCTTTGGTCTGTGCGCCACCGCAACTGACGTCGGTGAGCGAGAAGCCATTGCGGCGCGCGATCACGTGCGCGAAGTTGTTGCTCGACTGCGTACAGCTGCCGGGTTTGTCTGGCGAGGTGGGGGATACGCCTGAACCCGCGGAGTAGCTGTCTCCGAGATTGACGTACGCCAGCGGCGTGGGGGCGGCGTCGGCGGGGGCAGGTGTCGAGACCGAGGCCAGGAGTCCGACGGCCGCGGCAGCGGCGAAGACCCCGACCCGGCGCAGAGCGATGCGCGTTTTCATATCTGAGTCTTAGCATCGCGAAACACCTGGACGAGACGTTTTGGTCAAACTCGTCTCAGGTCGGGTCAGGGCTCGCGGTGAATCCGCGAGGTATCAGATTCACTCGTTCGGACGACGCACTGCGAGGCCGTTTTTGTCGGACTCGATCCATAGAGTCCCCTTCGTCGCCGAACGTACGGCGTCGTGAACGAAGGAAGACCAATGACGAACCCCCCGAATGCGCCCCAGTCGGGCGCTCCCCAGTCCGGTGCTCCCCAGTCGGGTGCTCCCCAGTCCGGTGCACCCCAGTACGCGTACCCGCAGCCTGATGCCGGGCAGTACGCCGGAGCGCCGAACGCGGTGCCGCAGTACGGCTTTCCGCCTCAGGCTCCCGGCGGTCAGCCCGTCAACCAGCCGCCCAAGAAGCGGCGCAAGTGGCCGTGGGTCCTCGGTGCGCTGGTGGTGTTGATCGTGATCATCGTTGCGGTGTCCGGAGGCGGGTCGGATTCGGATTCGTCGTCGAACTCGACGTCGGCTGGGTCGTCGGAGCGGGGTGCCGACCAGAAGAACAGCGACGGCAAGAACGCCGACTCCGAGAAGGGCAGCGGGGCAGCAGGACTCAACACTCCTGTGCGCGACGGCAAGTTCGAGTTTGTCGTGACTGGAGTGGAGAAGGGTCTGTCGAGCGTCGGCGACAATCCCTACCTGACTGAGCAGGCGCAGGGGCAGTTCGTCGTCGTCTCGATGACGGTGCAGAACACGAGCAACAAGCCGCAGAGCTTCGCGCCGTCGGATCAGAAGCTCGTCGACGACCAAGGCCGCACGTTCGAACCGAGCACGTCCGCGCAGATCGCCCTTGGCGGCTCCGACATTCCGGTGTGGGACAACATCAATCCCGGCAACACCGTCAACGCCAAGGTTGTCTTCGACATGCCGAAGGATGCGAATCCGACGACCATCGAGCTGCACGACTCCATGTTCTCGGGTGGCGTGAAGGTGCGCCTGAACTGATCACCTCGCGGTGACATACGACGAAAGGTTGCTGAGGGCAGCGGAAACGCAACCCCCAGCAACCTTTCAATCGTGCTGTGGTCCGAAGTGGGTCAGCTGTGGTACGGCTCTGCCTTGACGAGCGTCACCTTCACCACCGAGCCATTGGGCACGGTGTATTCGCGGGTGTCGCCGACTTTGGCGTCGATCAGTGCGGAGCCGAGCGGCGAACTCGGCGAGTAGGTCTCGAGCTTGCCTGCCTGCGCTTCTTCGCGGGTGGCGATGAGGAAGGTCTCTTCGTCGCTCTTGTCGCCGTCGTAGTAGACGGTGACGACGGAGCCGGGCAGTGCGACACCGGACTGCGTCGGGGCCTCTCCGACCTTTGCGTTGTTGAGTAGCTCCTGGAGCTGTCGGATACGCGCTTCCTGCTGACCCTGTTCCTCGCGTGCGGCGTGGTAGCCGCCGTTCTCCTTGAGGTCGCCCTCTTCGCGACGCTCGTTGATCTCGGCAGCAATGACCGGACGGTTGGCGATCAGAGAGTCGAGCTCGCTCTTGAGGCGGTCGTGCGACTCCTGGGTCAGCCAGGTCACCTGGGTGTCGGTCATCGGTCACTCCTTTGTGTTGTCCGCTCCCCGGCGATTTCTGAACCGGGGCACTGTCCCGAATCGGGACACATGGACTGCTCTAAATGCTTGGTCTGCCCGCATGCTTCATGCGCGCACGTGTTTCGTGTTGGCACACGCGGTAGGGCATGTGGGCCTGCTCTAAATGCAGCAACACGACCCCTCTCGGAGCCGTGTATTAAGTCAGGATACCAAATCCAAACGGATGTGGCACATCACACGTCAGTCGTGTTGACCTCGGCGAGAGCCTGCTGGTAGCTGGGTTCGGATCGTTTCAACCACGCGACGACCCCGTACGTGATCGGCATGACGAGGATTTCGACGAGCGTTTTCCAAATGAATCCGACGGCGGTGTAATTGATGAAGTCGCCCCAGGTCGAAATCCCGAGTGCGGATGCGGCAATGGAACAGAAGACGAGTGTGTCGGCGAATTCGCCGACGACGGTCGAACCGAGAAGTCGTGCCCAGAGTCGCTTCTCGCCAGCGCGTTGCTTCATTTTCACGAGCACGAACGAGTTGAGGAACTCGCCTGCGAGGTATCCGGCCAACCCGGCAAGGAGGAACTGGGGCACCACTCCGGCGACGCGTGTGAACGCGTCCTGGCCGTCGTAGAAGTCGGCTGCCGGCAGGTGGATGGTTGCCCAGAAACACAGGGAGGCCAGCAGAAGGACGGCGAAGCCTGCGAGGATCGTTCGACGCATCGCCTTGAACCCGTAGACCTCGCTGATCACGTCGCCGAGGACGTATGCCAGCGGAAACAGGTAGAACGCGCCGTCGGTGACCAGGCCGTTCATGTGGATCGGGCCGACGTCGAGGTGCAGCCAACTGTCGAACAACACGACACCCTTGGTGCCGGTGATGTTGCTGATGAGCATGACACCGATGAACAGTGCCACCAACGCGGGGAAGTATGGGCTGCTCAGTCGGGCGAAAACTGCCTTGTCCGGCTTCCCTTTCTTGACGTGCTCATCCCGCGCGTCACGAACGCCGGCGTCACCGTCGGGAGTGGCCGATGTCGGCACGGGGCGCTCGTCTGTCACGACGCGGTGGAGGTCAGGTAGGCGGGCACGTCGGTGCTGCAGCCGAAGACTTCGCCGATGACCGGTGGTCCGGACGTCTTGACGACGGTGCGTAGTCCCTGCTGCTGGGTGCCGGGCGGTACGAGAACCTCACGACGCCCCGCCTCGGAGCCGTCCTTGACCCGGGCGCGGACCACACACGCCACCGGCTGGGTCGGATCCTTGCGGGTGACCGTGTACAGGACGGCAACCGAGGAGCTGTCGAGAATCTCGTAGCCGGTTGCCTGGCCGCTGACGTCGGGATCGGCGAACTTGTTGTAGCCGATTGCGGCGAGGATCACACCGACGACGACAACCGTGACGGCCGACGCGATGAACCAGAGGCGCCGACTCCGCGCCGACTGCGCGACGGGATAGGTGGCACGCGGTCCGCTACGCGGTTGTTTGCGCAGGTCGGGTTCCTGCGGCGTGCCCCCGTCTGAACTGTTCACGGGTCAATACCTACCATGAGAGGAGTACGTATCCGAAGGCGAGGAACCGTGACCGAATCGCGCACGCAGGGCGGCTACCGTCTGATGGCAGTGCATGCCCATCCCGACGACGAGTCGAGCAAGGGCGCGGCCACATCGGCCAAGTACGCCGCGGAGGGCAACGAGGTCCTCATCGTGACCCTGACCGGTGGCGAACGCGGCGACATCTTGAACCCGGCGATGGATCGTCCGGGCATCAAGGAGCGGATGACCGAGGTCCGCAAAGAGGAGATGGCGAAGGCTGCAGCTGCGCTCGGCGTCGAGCAGACGTGGCTCGGTTACGTCGACTCGGGCCTGCCAGAAGGCGACCCGCTGCCGCCGCTGCCGGAGGGCTCGTTTGCGACGTTGCCTGTCGAGGTGCCGACGGAGAAACTCGTCGCGCTCGTCCGCGAGTTCCGCCCGCACGTGATGATCACCTACGACGAGCACGGTGGATATCCGCATCCCGACCACATCATGTGCCACAAGGTGTCGGTGGCGGCATTCGAGGCCGCCGGCGACCCGGCTGCCTTCCCGGACGCGGGCGAACCGTGGACGGTGTCGAAGCTGTACTACACGCACGGATTCATCCGCGACCGCATGGTGCTGTTCTCCGAGGAGTTCGAGAAGAACGGCCAGGAGAGTCCGTTCGCCGAGTGGCTCTCCAAGTGGGATCCCAGTCGCGGCGATCTGATGGGACGCGTGACGACCCAGGTCGAATGCGCGGAGTATTTCCCGCAGCGCGACGACGCACTGCGTGCGCACGCGACACAGATTGACCCCAACGGCATGTTCTTCGCGGTGCCGCTCGAATGGCAGCAGCGACTCTGGCCCACCGAGGAGTACGAGTTGGCACAGACGCGGGTGACCACCGCGATTCCGGAAACAGACCTGTTCACAGGTGTATCGCTCGACGACGAAGCCGTCGGGGTTGGGGAGCAGGCGACGTCATGACGTTCTCGACAATCGCGGTGTTGGCCGCACAGCAACCGCAGGGACCCGAGTTCGGCAAGGCCTCGCCGATCGGTCTGCTGGTGATCGTGGTTCTGCTCATCGGTACGGCACTGCTGATCCGCTCGATGAACAAACAACTCCGCAAGCTGCCGAAGTCGTTCGACGCCAATCATCCCGAAGCCGACCAGGCCTTCGACGAGGGAACCGATGCGGCAGGCGCTGGGGTCGCGGACGTGGCGCCCGACGGGGACGGGGTCTCAGTGACCGTCGACACCAGTGCCACCGCCACCGATACCGTCGACCCCGCAGTGCGACGGGAACCCGGCGACACCTGATCGGCAACGATCGGCCTGCACTGAGGCACGACTCGACGACTCTCGCGACGGAGCGAACCGGACATGGCGAATCAACTGAGCGAATCATCGAGTCCCTACCTCCGGCAGCACGCTGACAATCCCGTCGACTGGCGCGAGTGGTCCGACGCCGCGCTCGAAGAGTCGGCTCGGCGCGACGTCCCGATATTGCTCTCGGTGGGCTATGCGGCGTGTCACTGGTGCCACGTGATGGCGCACGAATCCTTCGAGGACGCCGACACCGCCGCACAGATGAACCGCGACTTCGTCTGCATCAAGGTCGACCGCGAAGAGCGTCCGGACATCGACGCGATCTACATGAACGCGACGGTCGCGATGACACGCCAGGGCGGCTGGCCGATGACGTGCTTTCTCACCCCTTCTGGTGAGCCCTTCTATTGCGGCACCTACTTTCCCGACACACCACGTGGCGGAATGCCCTCGTTCCGGCAGATCCTCTCCGCGGTGACAGAGGCGTGGACGACGCGGCGCAGCGAGATCGAGTCGATGGGCGCACGTGTCCGAGAAGCGTTGTCCGACGCCGCTTCTGCGCTTCCGGCAGGTGGTGTCGACGTCGATGAACGGCTACTCGACTACGCGGTCACCACCGTGCTCGGCGACGAGGATCAGGTGGCGGGCGGGTTCGGCGGACCGCCGAAGTTTCCACCGTCCGCGTTGCTCGAAGGTCTCCTGCGCCACTACGAACGGTCGGCCGACGCGGCGCCGCTCCAGGCGGTGATCCGGACGGCTGAGGCGATGGCGCGGGGTGGAATCTACGACCAGCTCGGCGGCGGCTTCGCGCGGTATGCGGTCGACAACGACTGGGTGGTACCGCATTTCGAGAAGATGCTCTACGACAACGCACAGTTGCTTCGCGTGTACGGGCATCTCGCGAGGATCGTCGACGACCCGCTGCCCGGCCGGATCGCCGAGGAGATCGTCGACTTCCTCCGTCGGGATCTGCGTGTCGCCGGCGGGTTCGCGTCGTCGCTCGACGCCGACGCCGCGGGGGTCGAAGGATCAACCTATGTGTGGACCCGAGATCAACTGCGCGAGGTGCTCGGTGACGACGACGGGGACTGGGCTGCAGCACTTTTCGGTGTGACTGTGTCCGGAACGTTCGAGCACGGCACGTCGACGTTACAGCTGCGCAGCGAACCGGACGATCCCGCGCGGTACGCCGACATCCGGCGGCGACTGCTCGCCGCGCGCGCCGAGCGACCTCAGCCTGCGCGCGACGACAAGGTCGTGACGAGTTGGAATGCCATGGCCGTGACCGCACTCGCCGAGCTGGGCGCGGCGTGCGGACGCGAGGACTGGGTCGACCTCGCCATCGAGGTGCTCACCGGGCTCAACGACAACCATCTCGTCGACGGCGAACTACGAAGGTCGTCGCTCGGTGGTGTGGTCGGTGCTCCGGTGGCTGCCCTCGACGATCACGCCGCGCTGGTCACGGCGATGTTGACTGTCTATCAGGTTACGGGTGACAAGCATTGGTGTGAGCGGGGTCTGACCCTCCTGGATTCGACGATCACCACGTTCGTCGACCCTGATGAGCGTGGGGCATGGTTCGACGCGGCGCCGGGGACACTCATCGCGCGCCCACGGGATCCGACGGACGGGGCGACGCCGTCGGGGGCATCACTGGTGGCGGAGGCTTTGCTCATCGCGTCCACTCTCGCGCGGATGGGCCCGGCGACACGGTACGCGGAGATACTCGACGCGACGCTGGCCCGCAGTTCGGTGCTGCTGGCCAAGGTTCCGCGGTCTGCGGGCCACTGGCTAGCCGTCGCAGAAGCACGGCAGGGCGGCCCGGTCCAGATCGCGGTTGCCGAGGATTCGCACAGTGACGGTGAGTTGGCAAGGGCTGCACGACGACTCGCACCCGGCGGGGCGATCATCGTGGCCGGGGCTCGCGACGGGCAACCTCTGCTCGACGGTCGGGGTCCGGTCGGCGGGCGTGACGCCGCCTATGTCTGCCGTGGAACCGTGTGCGACCTACCCGCCACCTCAGCCGCCGAGCTGGCGTCGAAGCTGCGGTGAGGGGTCCCACCGGTCAGCGCGGAGGCCGGGACAGGTCGACATAGGTGCCGACGGCGGCGTCGATCACCGACATACAGAGCTGATGGTTCTCGGCGCGGGTGATCCGACCGTCGACGATGCTGCCGACCGAGCTCGCGCGGACGAACGCGATCCAACCTGAGAAAGCGACGATTCCCAGCTCTCGCGCATGTCCGTGTGCCCCCGCAGCGTCGAGAAAGGCGTTGCACAGGTTGTGCATGTCACGCTCGATCGGCCCGCGAACCGCCGGATCGGCAGAAATCGAACTGCGATTGGCGATCATGACGAGCGCCAGATGCTCGTCGTAGAAATCGAGGTAGGCGTCCAGTGCCGCGCTGATACGGTCGCGCACGGTCGGCGCCGAGAGCGACGAGACCCTGTGGCGTAGATCCGAGTGTGCCGCCTCCCAGATCGCGCCGAAAAACTCTGCTTTGGTGGGGAAGTAGTGATACAAGAGTCGACGAGTGACGCCTGCCTGAGCTGCGATCTCGCCCATCGAGAGAGCCTCGAAGTCGGAGGTCGAGCTGAACACGCGCATTCCGACGGCGAGCAGATCAGCTCGCCGATCTTCGGGGGTCATGCGTTGTCGCGTCGACATGGGTTGATCGTAGTTGGTTGACCGGATCGCACCCGCGGCTTACCCTTTCACTATTGCACATGAGTGAAATAGAGGTCACCGTGGTGAAGTCATTCCAGATCTGGCTGGTCGTTTTCGGGCTCGTAGTGGCCGGGATCGCGGCAGCACACCTCTTCGGTGGGCAGGCCACCTACATCGGTGGAGGGTCAGTCAACGCGACGATGGATTCTGACTTGCGCTTCTACAACGTCTTGTTTCTGGCGTATGGATGCATGTTCATCTGGACGGCACGAAACCCTCGGACGTATGCCGCGCTGATCAACCTGCTGGGACTACTGTTCTTTCTCGGCGGTGTGGCGCGGCTTCTCGCCTGGATGACGAGCGGAGCTCCGAGCGTCTTCTACCAGTTGATGATTCCCGTCGAATTGGTGATTCCCGTTGTGCACTGGGCGGTGTTGCGACGTCTTCGACAGGCGGATCAGTCGAACGCCGACATCGCGTCGACGCCGTCGTCGTAGCCGAGAGATGCTGCGAGACCGCGGATATCGGGGTCGAAGGGGTTGTCGCCCGAGAGGCTCAGCGTTCGCGCGGAAGGCGCGACGACCCGAGCCCGCGCCAGTACGGCGGCGATGGGTGGGGGCGCGGTCTGGGGGTCGTCCGGCACGGGAGCGATCACCACGACGTGCTCGCTCGCGGCGGCGAGATGTGCATTGGTCGGGCTGAACGAGCCCCCGTCGAAGTAGGTTGAGCCGTCAATGCTGACCGTCGGCCAGATGCCGGGCACCGCGCAGCTCGCCGTGACGGCGTCGACGAGATCGACACCCGAATCCGGGGAGAAGACCTCGAGTACGCCGTCGGCGCGGATCGCCGTGACCTGCAACGCTTCCGGCCAGATCGACCCCGACAGCCGAGACGCGACGGCGTCGCGGCGGGCCTGCGGCGCCGCCGTCGCCAGTGCATCCGACAGTGCTATGAACCGTCGTGCTCGTTCGGAGTCCGACATTCCCGATGCCGCGATCGCGGCGAAGGCCTGCATCGAGGCGATGACGTCTCCTGTCGGCGCGAGTTCGCGGTTGCGCCGAGACTTGCGCACCATCGCATCGAAATAGCTGGTGGCCGAACCTAATTGGAGAATCGCAGCGGCCGTCGCCGACCCCGCGGAGGTTCCGACGACGACGTCGGCGTCGGCGGCCACCACGCTCCCGGACTCCTCCAGGGCCGCGAGAACGCCCGTCATCCAACCGATTCCGAGTAATCCGCCGCCACCGAGCACCAGCGCGCTCGGCATGGTCACACCGATGTGCGGCGTGGCCGGGCGCCTTCGGGGCCGCGCAGTTCGACGAGTCGTCGGTCGCCCGCGTGGTCGCTGAGCAATGCGCTGCCAGCGGGACGCAGGTCGATGTTGGCGCCCTGACCGATGGGCCACCCGAGGAACCTACAGATGAACGATCGGGAGAAGTGGCCGTGCGAGACGACGATGACGTCGGACTTCGCGAAGCGTTCCTCCACGTGGTCGACGGCGGCGTCGACGCGCGCGATCATGTCGGAGACGGACTCGCCGTTGCGGCCACCACCGGTCCAGATCGTCCAGTCGGGGTCGTAGCGCTCGTGAATCTGCGCCCGGGTGAGCCCCTCGTAGTCGCCGTAGTCCCATTCGGCGAATAGCTCGCTCGTCTCATCGATGTGAAGTCCGGCCAGTTCCGCGGTCCGCTGGGCCCGTCTGCGTGGGGAGGCCATGACCCAGGGGTCGGTCAATCCAGCCCGCTTCTCGATGCCCTTCAGCGCCCTGGCATCCTCCTCGCCCTTGGGCGTCAGATCGATGTCGGTGCGACCGGTGTGTCGGTCGGTCAGCGACCACTCGGTCTGCCCGTGCCGGATCAGCAGCACGTGATGGGTGGCGTCGTCGCGCGAAGAGTCGCTCATCGGTCCGATGCTAGTGGCGAAGGCGGTGCGACCGCACGGATTCTGTGTGGCCTCGGCCGTGTCGTGGACAGCGTGTGGGACGACGGGACGGACTCAATCACGCAGTGCAAGTGCGAATCTGTCGATCAGCCAATCGATCTCGTCGTGAGTCACGACGAGAGGCGGAGCCAGGCGGATCGTCGAACCGTGGGTGTCCTTGGCGAGTACGCCACGTGCTGCGAGTCGGAGACAGAACTGCTTGCCGGTTTCCAGGCCGGGGTCGATGTCGATACCCGCCCACAGCCCCTTGCCGCGGACGGCGACGACGCCGTGACCGACGAACTCGCGCAGGCGGGCGTGCAGGTGTTCGCCGAGTTCGGCTGCGCGAGCCTGCCAGGTGCCGTCGGCGAGCATGCGGACAACGGTGTGTCCGACGGCAGCGGCGAGCGGGTTGCCACCGAACGTCGAGCCGTGCTGTCCGGGGTGGAGCACGCCGAGCACCTCTTGATCGGCAACCACCGCCGACACCGGAAGTACGCCTCCACCGAGTGCCTTGCCGAGCGTGTACACATCGGGCACCACACCCCAGTGCTCACATGCGAATGTCGTGCCGGTCCGGCCGAGACCCGACTGGATTTCGTCGGCGATCATCAGCACGTTGTTCTCGGTGCAGAGTCGACGGACCTCGGGCAGGTAGTCGTCGGGCGGGACGATGATTCCGGCCTCGCCCTGGATCGGTTCGATCAGCACGGCGACGGTGGTGTCGTCGGTGGCGTCGGCCAGCGCGGTGGCGTCGCCGAACGGCACCCGCGTGAAACCCGGTGTGAACGGGCCGAATCCGCCGCGCGCGTCCTCGTCGTCGCTGAAACTCACGATGCTGATTGTGCGGCCGTGGAAGTTGCCGCCCGCCACGATGATCGTCGCGCGACCCGGCGCAACGCCTTTCACGTCGTACCCCCACTTCCGGGCCACCTTGAGTGCCGATTCGACGGCCTCTGCGCCGGTGTTCATCGGCAGCACCATGTCCTTGCCGCACAGCTCGGCGAGCGCCGCGCAGAACGGTTCGAGGGTGTCGGAGCCGAATGCGCGACTGGTGAGCGTGACGCGATCGAGTTGCGCCTTCGCGGCCGCGACGATCTCTGGGTTGCGGTGACCGAAGTTGACCGCGGAGTAGGCGCCGAGAGCGTCGAGGTAGCGCCTGCCGTCGACGTCGGTGATCCACGCTCCCTCGGCCGTCGCCGCAGTGACTGGCAGTGGTGAATAGTTGTGTGCCACATGGGGTTCGGTGCGCGGTTGCATGCTCTTCTCGTCCGACGTCCCTGGTAGCCGCAATTCTAGTGTGCAGCACTTGACTCCTCCGCCGCCTTTGAGGAGTTCGGAGAGGTCGACGGTGATCGGTACGTAGCCTGCGTCGCGCAGTCGTGACTCCAATGCAGGTGCGGCGTCGGTCATCACGACGTGACGACCGTCGGACACGAGGTTGAGTCCGAGGACGACGGCGTCGGACTCGGTGGCGATGATCGCGTCGGGAAAGAGGTCGGCGAGAACGGCGCGCGACTCAGTTGAGAAGGCGTCGGGGAAGTAGGCGATCGTGTCGTCGTCGAGCACGCCGAGCGCCGTGTCGAGGTGGTAGAAGCGCGGATCGATCAGTTCGAGGCTGACGACCGGAAGTCCGGTGATCGTCGCGACTTCGGCGTGGGTATCGGGGTGGGTGCGGAACCCGGTCCCCGCCAGGATGCGACGACCGACGAGGAGGAAGTCGCCTTCGCCCTCCTGTACGCCGGCGGTCTCATGCACAGCGTCGGCGCCGCAGGTGTGTAACCATGCCGTGTAGTGCTCGCCTTCCGGCGCGCGCTCGGGGTGCAGGAACCGTGCTGCCACGGCCTTTCCGTCGACGACGAGTCCGCCGTTGGCGGCATAGACCATGTCCGGCAGACCCGGCTGGGCGTCGACGAGTGTGACCGAATGGCCGAGGGATCGATAGATGTCGCGCAGCGACTCCCATTGCTTCATGGCGAGTTCTGTGTCGACGGGGACGGATGGATCCATCCACGGGTTGATCGAGTAGGTGACCGTGTAGTGGGAAGGAGGGGTCATCGCATAGGTGCGGGTGCGTGGGGTGCGTTCGGTGAGCGCAGCAAACCGTGGACTCGTCAGCGTCATATTTCGACGGTAGCGTCAGCGTGTAGCGCAAACAATCGACGTCAATTGTGCATTTGGTTAAGCAATGTCTATTAGCGGGTGGCAAAGGGTGGAAAAGTTGCGTCAGATCGACGAGCTCGACGAGAAGGTGCTCGAATGTCTGGCTCGCGATGCGCGAGCGACGTACGCACAGATCGGTGACGAGGTCGGTCTGTCGGCGCCCGCGGTCAAGCGTCGGGTAGATCGGCTGGTCGACGAGGGAGTGATCAAAGGGTTCACGACCGTCATCGATTCGACGGCGATGCAGTGGACCACCGAGGCCTACGTGCAGGTGTTCTGTCGAGGCAACATCTCGCCGGAGGAACTGACCGCGGCATGGGAGCCGATACACGAAGTGGTCAGCGCCGCGACCATCACCGGCCAGGCCGACGCCATCCTGCGTGTGATGGCCCGCGACGTACACCACCTCGAGCATGCCCTCGAGCGCATCCGGCAGGCGGGTCCGGTGGACCGGAGCGAGTCGATCATCGTGCTGAGCCAGCTGATCGACAGGGGGCATCCGTG
This sequence comes from Gordonia sp. 852002-10350_SCH5691597, assembly GCF_001665715.1. Classification (NCBI taxonomy): domain Bacteria; kingdom Bacillati; phylum Actinomycetota; class Actinomycetes; order Mycobacteriales; family Gordoniaceae; genus Gordonia; species Gordonia sp. 852002-10350_SCH5691597. Next base: position 4,627 of record NZ_LZMO01000121.1, on the reverse strand, counting down.
AGTAGGGAAGGGTTCTGGAGCAGGCGCTCTTCGCCCATTCTGGGTAATCGTGTTAACCTCGCCAACGTGACCAGCAACGTACGCGCCTATTGGCGATTCTTTATCGAGGCTCCGGGTGAGCCTGCGATGAAGCGCTGAATCTGCGTCGCACGTCAACAAACCCGGAGCCCGAGCAGTGACCGAAAGGTCGCTGCTTTTCTCATGTCAGGGGCCTCCGATGACAAGCAAGCGGGTGTCCCAGTCGTAGAAGACAGGCCACCACCCGCGAAAGGCAACACAGAAGTGACCACCCTCCCGGATCTCGCCGCCACTGCCGCTCACGAGGTCGAATCGACCTCCACCTCCGACCGGCGGGTCAGATCCTTCCGGTCGATCCCATCGCCGGACACCATCCGCGCCGAATTGCCGCTGACCTCGCGTCGAGCGCTGCGGGTCCAGGCCGACCGCGACGAGATCGCCGCAATCCTCGCCGGCCGAGACGATCGTCTACTCGTCGTCGTCGGGCCCTGCTCCGTACACGACCCGATCGCCGCGCTCGACTACGCGCGCCGCCTCGCACCGCTTGCCGACGACTACGCCGACCGCTTGAAGATCGTCATGCGCGTCTACTTCGAGAAGCCGCGCACCACCGTCGGTTGGAAGGGACTCATCAACGATCCCGGCATGGACGGCACCTACGACGTCGAGCGCGGTCTGCGTACGGCACGGTCGCTACTGCTCGACATCATCGACCTCGGTCTCCCGGTCGGGTGTGAGTTCCTCGAGCCGACGAGCCCGCAGTACATCGCCGACGCCGTCGCATGGGGTGCCATCGGTGCACGGACGACGGAATCGCAGGTGCACCGCCAACTCGCATCCGGACTGTCGATGCCCATCGGGTTCAAGAACGGTACCGACGGCAACGTCCAGGTCGCCATCGACGGAGTGAATGCCGCTGCCGCGCAACACGTCTTCTTCGGTATCGACGACTTCGGTCACGGTGCGCTCGTCGAGTCGGCGGGCAACGAGGACTGCCACATCATCCTGCGTGGCGGGACCGCCGGACCCAACTTCGACGACGAGTCCGTGGCATCCGCGGTCGCCGCACTCGACAAGGCGGGTCTGCCCGCACGGGTCATGATCGACTGCAGCCACGCCAACTCCGGCAAGGACCACATCCGGCAGGCGCAGGTCGCCGCCGAGATCGCGGCGTCGGTCCGGACGCGTCGCGCTGCGGGAGACACACCGTTGATCAGCGGTGTGATGCTGGAGAGCTTCCTCGAAGGCGGTGCCCAAACTCTCGATACCCAGTCGCCCGACGCCCAGCCGCTCATCTACGGCAAGTCGGTCACCGACAAGTGCATGGACTGGGAGTCGAGCGCGCGCGTCCTCGCCGACCTCGCGCGCAGCTGACGGGCAGGGTCGCGTTCTGCTGTTGTCGCCGTTCTGCCCAGAGCAGAAGGGACGGCTGCCCGCAGCAGCGGTGACCTACGCTCGATGGCATGGCATCGAGGAACGACTCGCACACGCAGCCGGCGCCTGAGCCGCTCTGGCGTGAGGTCACCGGGCGCGTGCTGCGTCGACACCGCCACGAGCGCGGCGAGCGACTCGTCGAGACCGCGCGTCGCGCGGGCGTCTCGAGCCAGTACCTGTCGGAGATCGAACGCGGACGCAAGGACGCATCGTCGGAGTTGCTTGCGGCCGTCGCGGGAGCTGTCGACCTGAGCCTGCTCGACCTGGCTCGCGAGGCTGCCGCCGAACTCGCCCGCGTCGAGAGTGTTCTCGGCGCCGCACGCAGGCCGGGCGCGTCCCGCGGCCCGGTCACGCTGCGTTCGATTCCCGCCGGTTCGATTCCCGCCGCTTCCATTCCCGCCACCGCGCAACCGCTGCGGCCGCTCTCGCGCATGCGTGGCCCGGTCGCGCTGGCGGCGTGACCGACGTCGGCCGAGCGGGCGTTCAATACCGTCGACTGGGCGCTCCGTTCAGCCGATTGGGCGCTCCCTGGCGTCGAGCGTGCGCCTGACGATCACCGGGCCGCTTTGGCCCTGGTGTCGATGACCTGATCGGCGAGTCCGTACTCGACGATCTCCTCTGCCCGCAGCACGCGGTCACGGTCGGTGTCGTGACGCAGCGTCTCGATGTCGCGGCCGGTGTGCCGACTCAGTGCCTGTTCTATTTCCTCACGGATGCGCAGGATCTCCTCGGCGGCGAGGATCAGATCCGGTATCGTACCGCGACCCTGACCCGACGGCTGGTGGAGCAGAACCCTGGCGTGGGGGAGTACCGACCTCTGGCCCGGCGAGCCCGCGGCCAGCAGGAGTGCCGTCGACGAGAGTGCTTGTCCCACACAGGTGGTGGCGATCGGCGCATGGCAGTACTGCATGGTGTCGTAGAGCGCGAAGGTGGCGGTCACCGACGCTCCCGGCGAGTTGATGTACAGCTCGATCGGGATGTCGGGGTTCTCGGAGTCGAGATGCAGGATCTGCGCGATGAGCGCATTGGCGACGCCGTCGTCGAGTTCGGTTCCGAGGTAGAGGATTCGGTCGTCGAGCAGCCGACTGTAGACATCCATGACTCGCTCGCCCTGCGGAGTGCGGGTGATGACGTTGGGAATGGTGTAAGTGCTCATGCGTGACTCACCTCGAAACCCGTCACGGCAGGCGACAACGGTCGTATCTGTGCGATGTCGGTGACGATGTGGTCGACGAATCCGTAGTCGACCGACTCGGAGGCGGTGAAGACGTGATCGCGTAGCGAGTCGTCGAAGATCTTCTCGCGGGTTTGTCCGGTTTGCTCGGCGATGATGGTGAGTACGGTGTCGCGGACGTGTCGCAGGTCGTCGGCCTGCAGTTCGATATCGGGTGCGTAGCCGCCGATGCCCGCCGATCCCTGGTGCAGCAGGACTTTGGCATGCGGCGTGATGAACCGCTTACCCCGGGTGCCATTACATAGCAGGAATTGTCCTGCACTGTAAGCCATTCCGAGGTTGACGGTGATCACGTCGTTCGGAACAAGGCGCATGATGTCGGTGATTGCGAGCATCGCGGGCACCGAACCGCCCGGTGAGTTGATCCAGAGCGCGATGTCGGCGACGGGATCGTCGTCGGAGAGCATGACGAGTTGCGAGCACAGTTGCGTGCCGATCTCGTCGTCGAGCGCGGAGTCGAGTGTCAGGATGCGTTGCCCGAAAAGGCTTTCCGCAGTGCGCTTGCGTAGTGGCAGTGGTCGTTGTTCATCGGTCATGCACTGATCGTCGGTGGTCGTTGTGCATCGGTCACGTCGGTTCCGCTCAGAGCGGCACGATTCCGCACAGAGCAGAGAAGCCGGGTCAGAGCACGTCGATGTCGGGCCGACCGGACGGGATGGTGATCTGCGCCCGGCGGTGCAGCGAAACATCCGGCGCGGCAATCGAATCGCTCACCCGATAGTCTGCTTCCCAGCGGTCGGCCGACAGTCTGTTGAGGACGTAGCCGCGCTGAGCGTTGCCGAAGCGGATGTGGGGTGATGCGGCCTTGAGTTGTTTGTCGCTGCTGTCGCTGTCCTCGCCGTCTGCGCCAGACGCGATCGAGGTGCCCGCGAGTTCGACGCCGACGGTCGGGGACGGTCGTGAATAGGTGGAACGCAACTCAGAGACCACGTTGCGGTGGATGTCGCCGACGATCGAGACGAGGTTGTGCACGCCGCGCTCACGCGCGCCGTCGAGAATCCTTGCGCGAGAGGCTTCGTAGCCGCTCCACCCGTCCATGCTGACCGCCCGCTCGCCGTTCTTTCGGCGGGCGAGATCAGCGATGGTGGTCTGATGCGCGAGAACATTCCAGCGGGCACGGCTGGCGGCCAGTCCGTCGAGCACCCACTTCTCCTGTGCGGCACCGGTGATGGTGCGCCGGGGGTCGGCGGTCGCGGCATTCTGTGCGGTGTCGTTGTCGCCGTTGGCCTGATCGCTGCGGAAGGTCCTGGTGTCGAGGACGCTGAACTCGACGAGGTCGCCATAGCTGAACCGACGATAGGCGCGCAGGTCGTAGAGGTCCGCTGTCGGTGCGGGGCGAGGCCGCTGCGCGACACGCACCGGTGTGTTCTCCCACCAGGCGCGCATCGCCTGGGCACGGCGAGCGAGGAACTCGGGGATCGGTTGATCATCTTCGGGAATCCGTGCGGCCCAGTTGTTGTCGACCTCGTGGTCGTCGAAGATCGTGATGAACGGACTCGCCCGGTGCGCGGCCTGCAGTTGGGGGTCGAGTTTGTAGAGCGCATATCGATCGCGATAGTCGTCGAGCGTCGCGCACTCCCGGTGCGCCGACACCGGCGTTGCGGCGGTCTTGCGTCGGCCGCCGTCGACCGGGATCGGCTTTTCATAGATGTAGTCGCCGAGATGGAACACGACGTCGGGTGCGTGTGCCGCCATGTCTGCGTACGCGGGATAGTGGCCGTCAGCCCACGATTGGCACGAGGCGAATGCGAAAGTCAATGCACTCAGCCGACTTCCGTGCGCCGGAGCGGTACGTGTGCGCCCGATCGCCGACATGCAACCGCCCGCACGGAATCGGTAGAAGTAGTCCGCCGCCGGCCGTAGGCCGCGTACGTCGGCGTGCACGCTGTGTCCGTTCTCCGGTGTCGCCACTTCGACGCCGCGCGCGACGACGTGGCGCAT
>NZ_LZMO01000120.1:0-7141 GCF_001665715.1 Gordonia sp. 852002-10350_SCH5691597 | reverse complement strand
GCTGTACTTCCGAGGTGCTGCCATGCTCTCCATCCTTCACAGGTTCGAGAGCCTCCGACGAACCCGGGGCGATTCAAAGAGATACTCGTCGGCGTCATGTCCCTGCGCGATGCGGGTTGCCGAGCGACGGGCGTCCTCGGCGTTGGCGCGCTTGGTCGACAACGTGAAATTGGTGTATCGGCCGAGAGCAACGTCGCCGTAGAAGCCTGGAAGAACGGGATCGGTAGCGACGTCGGTGTAACTGTGTCGACGGATCTCTGCCCATCGGTCGCCAATAGTGTCGTCGGTGGTGTCGGCCGTAGACCAATGTTCGAACACTGGGAGTTCAATGTCGTGTGTATCGACCATCTCGTGATCACCGCCAGTGGGTTAGGTTCTCGCTTTAGTAAACCATCGGCCCTGTGTCTGCGCTTCTGTGCAGACACAGGGCCGACCACGTCTAGGTAGCTGGTAGCGCTCAGGCTGAGAGCATCCCGTGGGGGTCGATGATGAATTTGTTCGGCGAGCCCTGGTCGAAGGTCTCGTAGGCGGCGGGCGCTTCGTCGAGGCTGATGACCTGGGTGTTGAGCATTGCGCTGAGGTAGGGCATGCGGTCCCAGAGGATGGCCATCATCAGTTCGCGGTTGTAGTGCATGATCGGTGCCTGCCCTGCCGTCACGCGTGGCGATTTGATCCAGGCCTTACCGAAGTCGATCGGATAGGTGCCCTGTTGCTCATCCTTCGACGCGGCGAGTGGGTCGGGCCCGTAGACGCCGATAACGCCAGTAGCTCCGCCGGCCCTGGTGGCGTCGAGAACCTGATTGATCGCGTTTGCGGGGTCCATGGACTGCGCGTCAGCACCGATACCGTGAGCTTCGGTGCCGACATAGTCGACGGCGCAATCGACCATGGGCTCGCCGAGGATTGCCTCGATCTGATCGGTGAGGGGGATGTCTTGACTGAGATCAATAGTCTCGCAGCCGTTGCTTTTGACCAGGTCCAACCGGTCTTGATGGTAGTCGCCGACGATGATGCACGAGGCCCCGAGCAGTCGTGCCGCCGCGGCTCCGCAGCGCCCGACGGGGCCAGCGCCGGCGATATAGACGGTGGATCCTGGTTTGGCGCCCGCTTCCATGAGTCCGTGAAACGCTGTCGGCAGAATGTCCGAGAGCAAGGCGAGATCTCGGATCTTCTCCATGGCCTGGTCTTTGTCGGGGAAGCGCAGGAGCTGGAAGTCGGCGTACGGCACGAACAGATATTCGGCCTGTCCGCCGTCCCAGTTTCCGAGATTGAAGCCGTAGGCGGCGCAACTCACATCTGCGTTGGTCGTCTCGCAGACCTCTGTGCGACGCGCGCGACAGTTTCGACATCGTCCGCACGCAACGTTGAACGGTACCGAGACCAGATCGCCCTCGGTCAGAAACTCCACGTCCGGGCCGACCTCGACGACCTCGCCGGTCATCTCGTGTCCCATGACCATGCCCTGGGGAACGGGGAAGGACCCACGGTAGATGTGTAGGTCGCTGCCGCAAATGTTCGTCGCGACCATCTTCAGGATGGCGCCATGTGGCGCCTTCTTGCCATTCGGCATCTCCAACTTGGGGAAGTCGAGTTCCTCGACTTTCATGTGTTTCGGGCTGTCGAACAGTACTGCACGATTGCCGTTTGCCATGTCGATCTCCTTGGGTTGGTGGTGATCTCGGGCGGCCATCGGCCTAGAAAGCGCTTGTGTTCAAGGCGGCTGGCCGTATCCCATCGTATGCACGCCCGCTGATGAGTGTCGCTGACATGCAGTGCCAACAAGATGTCAGAATGCGCCGGTCTGTTTGGGAGTGTCCGTGCGCGGATTGTTCGCTATCGTCACCGACATGAGTCACAGTTCCGATGGTGGTGGCAGCACGCAAACGACTGATACTCACAGTGACTGGCGCGACGGAGTGGTTGTCCGCGGTGCCCGGCAGAACAATCTGGCTAATGTCGACCTCAATGTTCCGCGCGATCGGCTCGTGGTTTTCACTGGCGTATCCGGATCGGGCAAGTCATCGTTGGCGTTTGGGACGCTGTTCGCAGAATCCCAACGCCGCTATCTCGAGTCGGTGGCTCCGTACGCGCGACGCCTGATCGATCAGGTTGGTACGCCTGATGTCGATGTCGTCGAGGGCCTGCCCCCGGCGGTGGCATTGCAGCAGCAGCGCGGCGGCACGAATGCGCGTTCCACAGTGGCCAGCGTGACAACACTGGGCAGCCTGGTCCGGATGCTGTACTCCCGAGCAGGGAGCTATCCCTCCGATCAGCCCATGCTCTACGCAGAAGACTTCTCTCCCAACACTGTTCAAGGTGCATGCCCAACGTGCCACGGGATCGGACGGGTCTACGAGGTGGACGTCGACAAGATGGTGCCCGACCCGTCTCTGAGCATCAGAGAGCGAGCGATTGCGTCGTGGCCACCAGGGTGGCCCGGCGGCAACCTGCGAGACATCCTGGTGTCATTGGGCTATGACGTAGACATCCCGTGGAAGAAACTCAAGAAGAAGGACAGGGACTGGATTCTGTTCACCGAGGAGCGGCCCACTGTACCGGTCTACGCGGGTCTGACTCCCGCTCAAACCCGACGGGCCATCGCCGCAGATATGGAACCTAGTTACGAGGGCAACTTTGTCGGGGCTCGCCGTTTTGTGCTGGACACCTTCGCCAACACCAAAAGCGCAATCGTGAAGAAGCGTGTCGCCGAATTCGTTACTAGCGCAGTGTGTCCCAGCTGTCACGGCAAAAGAGTGAAAGCGGAGTCGCTTTCGGTCACATTCGAGGGACTCGACATTGCACAATTTGCCGCGTTGCCGTTGGCTACCATCGCCGACATCGCACGCGCTGTGACATCGCCGGGGTGGGCGCCAGTCGAGGGACCCTCGGGCAAGGTACTGGATCGCACACGTCGCTCGACAGCCAGACAACAACGGGTCGCCGCTGGGGGATCGGCACACGACGCAGCGCCAGATGTGCGGCGCACCCCGAACGACTCGACTGAGAAAATCGTTGCAGCACAACGACTCACCGAGGATCTGCTGGAGCGGATTGAACCCATCATCGACCTCGGACTGGGCTACCTGGCGCTCGACAGGACGACACCGACACTATCTGGCGGCGAGCTACAGCGTTTACGGTTGGCAACCCAGTTGTCGTCGAAACTCTTCGGCGTGGCATATGTCCTCGACGAGCCGTCTGCCGGTCTTCACCCCGGCGATCTACCCGCGCTTCTACGCATCCTTCACGGGCTGCGCGAACGCGGTAACAGCGTGTTCGTGGTGGAGCATTCCCTCACCGTCATTGGAGAAGCCGACTGGCTTGTCGACATCGGCCCGGGAGCCGGCGAAAACGGCGGTCACGTGCTCTACAGCGGAACGCCCGGGGGACTGGCCGACGTGACGGAATCCGTCACCCGCCGCTACCTTTTCGACACCACATCCCCGAGCGAACCACCACGACGAGAACCCTCTCAATGGTTGTCCCTCAAAGGGATTGAGCGCAATAGCCTGCACGCCCTCGATGTGTTGATCCCAATCAAGGTGCTGACCGCGGTGACAGGCGTGTCGGGCTCAGGCAAGTCAAGTCTGGTCAGTCAGGCTCTTCCTGCGCTGATCAGTGAAGCACTGGGGCGCTCGACTCTTCCCACCGACACAGACGAGCACGCCGACGACACAGACCTGCTACTGGCTGGCGACCAGGGCACAGTGTCAGGGTATGTCGACGGGGGGCTGGGCGGGCTTCGTCGCGTCGTGGTCATCGACCAACGACCCATCGGACGCACGCCGCGCTCCAACGTCGCCACCTATACCGGCATGTTCGACCGGGTGCGTAAATTGTTCGCCGCGACACCGCTGGCAAAAAGGCGCCACTACAAGCCCGGCAGGTTTTCCTTCAACGTCGCCGGCGGCCGTTGCCCGACGTGCGAAGGGGAAGGGTTCGTGATGATCGAACTGCTCTTCCTGCCCAGCGTCTACAGTCCCTGCCCCGACTGCCACGGCACCCGGTACACGCAGAGCACTCTGGAGGTCACCTGGCGCGATCGCAACATCGCCGACGTCCTTGCCATGAGCATCGACGACGCACATACATTCTTCGTCGGCGAGGAGGAGATACTGCGGTCGCTCACTGTCCTTCGCGATGTCGGACTCGGCTATCTTCACCTAGGTCAGCCAGCCACCGAACTCTCCGGGGGAGAGGCCCAACGGGTGAAGCTCGCTTCCGAGCTGCAACGTGCCCACCGCGGTGACGCGCTGTACATCCTTGATGAGCCCACCGCAGGCCTTCATCCGGCCGACAGCGACCGTCTGCTCGAACACGTCCAAGGCCTCGTCACCGCTGGCAACACCGTGGTCATGGTGGAGTTGGATATGCGGGTTGTTGCGCAAGCCGACTACGTCATTGATCTCGGACCTGGAGCCGGCGCCGACGGGGGCAGCATCGTCGCTGCGGGCACACCAGAACACGTGGCCGCCGGCGCCGGCACAACAGCACCGTATCTCCGCGCGGCGCTCAGTTAATTACGGACACACTCAGTACTTCGCGTCCCTACGCCGACCATCCGACAATCCCATAGGACTCCACCGATGCCACACCAGCCACCATCGCCACAAGGACTTCTCTAGCGGGCCCGCTTCACCCTGCGCACCGAATCAGGCTCAGCAATGCTGACAGTGCTGGTCATCGTCGTCGCGTTGGTTTGGGCGAATTCGCCTGTCTCAGACACTTACAGCGAGTTTTGGCATCAAGATGTCGGGTTCAACATCGGCGCGATGCAACTTCACATGAGCCTTCGGCACTGGATCAACGACGGGCTGATGGCTGTGTTTTTCTTCCTCATTGGACTGGAGGTACGCCAAGAATTCGCCCACGGCACGTTGCGCGACCGCAGCCGTGTGCGATTGGCATTCATCGCTGGTGTGGCAGGTGTCTGCCTTCCTGCGGTGATCTATGCACTCGTTGTTCGCAGCGGCAGCGCACTGCAAGGCTGGGGAATCGTGGTGGGCACCGATACCGCGTTCATGCTCGGCGCTCTCGCGCTGGTCGGCCCACGCTTCTCCGGACAATTACGAATCTTCCTGCTCACCGTGACGGTCGTCGATGATTTTTTGGCAGTATCCATCATCGGCATTTTCTACAGCGACGAGATCAAGCTGCTTCCGCTCGCGATCGCGCTGGTATGTCTGGTGCTGGTGTGGCTACTCGGACGCGCACGCCAGTGGCGGGCAGCACCCTACGTCGTTGTCGTTATCGCCTTGTGGTTCAGCACTATTGAATCGGGCTTACATCCTTCGCTGACCGCGATGATCGCCGGGCTTCTCGTCCCGGCATACGCCACCCAACGCCACAAGGTGGTGGCTGCCCGCGAACTGTTCCGCGACTTCTGGCAATCCCCGAGTGCAGCGTCCAACCGCGCCGTCGCACGTGGACTGGCCAAAGGCACCTCAGTCAACGAACGCCTCCATGAGTTTCTCCGAACGCCTACGTCATTGATCGTGATCCCCGTGTTCGCGCTCGCCAATGCCGGTGTCGATCTGCGCGGTGGGGTGCTGAGCGACGCCCTGGGTTCAAAAGTCGCGTGGGGTGTGGTCCTCGGACTCGTTCTGGGCAAGCTTCTCGGTATCGCAATCGCGACCTACATTGCTGTCCGTTTGGGCGTCGGTCGTCTACCCCAAGGTGTCGGGATGGGCAGCGTGATGGGGGGTGCGGCTCTTAGCGGAATAGGGTTCACCGTGTCGCTGCTGCTCATCGATCTGGCGTTCGGGGTGTCATCGCAGATGGGTGCAGAAGCGACAGTAGGCGTGCTCCTTGCGATGGTCCTCGCCACCCTGTTGGGTGCGGGTATTTTCCGGGTGGCGGCCGCCAGGTTTGGCGAACAAACAGCAGACCTGCCGATGACGCTCGAGCCACAGGTCGACCCGGAGGTCGACCATGTCCGCGGCCCGGACGACGCACGACTCACACTGGTCGAATACGTGGACTTCGAGTGTGCCTTCTGCGCTCATGCCACCGGTGGATGGGACGATCTGCACGATCACTTCGGTGACGACCTACGGTACGTCGTACGCCACCTGCCGCTCGTCGATACCCACCCCCACGCGATGCTCGCAGCACAGGCAGCAGAGGCTGCTGCCCGCCAACAGATGTTCTGGGAGTGGCTCGACTACGTCTTCGCTCATCAACAAGACGGCCTCGAACGACACGACCTACTCAGATATGCCGACGACATCGGCCTCGACACAGCTCAGTTCGCCGACGATCTCGATAGCGACGAGGTCATTGAACGTGTCCGGCGAGACATGCGCAGTGCGCACGCAAGCGGCGCTCGAGAAACACCCACGTTCTTCATCGAGGGTTGCCGAGTACTCGGCAACTACGACGCCCGCACTCTGACCAGAGAGCTCGAGGACAGCCGACGTGCCGCACGTACACAAGTCCCAGCCCTGTGACAGTCCCTGACCCAGCGTGAACGGGCCTGACTAGGGGCGACGAAGATTTGCCGTATCGCAGTTGCACTACCACGCGCGAATCGCGAGAGGTGTCAAGATCACGCCTTCAGAGAATTCGTCGGCGTATCGACTTGGCGTTGATTGCAACGCATCTCGGATACGTGACTCGTACTTGGACAAATAGGCGGTGAGACGTTCCGGCGTGTCACTGACCGGAGCCAGCTGTGCCCTACATTCCATCGTGAGGACACCGTTTCCTAGTGTTCCGTCGCCATCGAGATGGAACGACACCAACGAATTCGACACGATGTTTTTGATCTTCCCGGCCCGCGGCTGACTGATCACGAAGATGGTGTCTCCGTCGAAATGGAACCACACATAGGAACTCTGTGGCTGCCCGTCTCGCCGAACGGTCGTGATCCAGCCAAAATCCGCAGCACGGAGCCTGGATGAAGAATCTCCACTGATCGTGATCACTGTGGCTCCCAAGAATGTTTTCGACGACAAACTCTCATCGTCACGACGCACCCATTTGGTTCTGCCGAGTCGCCCGGGAAAACTCCACCACAAGGGCCGCATCAAATAACGCGAGATCGCCTGCGCTGCGGCCAGTAACTAGTGTCGCGTTTCGTTAGTTGGTTTTCGGTTGAGCTTTCTTGAGAATCTCCTCGACCGGTTTCGTCCACACGAAG
>NZ_LZMO01000119.1:0-1957 GCF_001665715.1 Gordonia sp. 852002-10350_SCH5691597 | reverse complement strand
CAGACACGCAGGACCACCCGCAGCGATGGCGCCGAAACCCCGCAACCGGCCGACCGAGTCGGCCGGCAGTTCACCGCCGAGGCGCCGAACACCTTGTGGGTGGCGGACCTGACCTACATCCGCACCCACTCCGGGTGGGTGTACGCGGCGTTCATCCTCGACGTGTACTCGCGCGTGGTCGTCGGCTGGCAGGTCTCGACCACGATGCACACCGACCTCGCATTGGACGCCTTAGCCTCGATCCACCGATTTGCTTGTGATCGGTCGGTGAGGGATAAACGAAATGCCCTGTCTGAGTGGCAGAATGGGACTTCTCTAGGGTTCCATCCACACACACAGGAGGGCATGTCGTAGATGCGATTGTCTCACACTCACCCGGTCCGGTCTGCATCCTGTGACGATCCGAATCTCCTCGCCGCTGCGGGGGTGGTGCCGGTGATGGCGCTGGCCGAACGCGCCAGCCTGTCGGAGTTGGCCCGCGAGCATCTGAGCGTGCCCACCGACAAGGGCGCCCATCCGGATCGGAAAATGTTTTCCCTGGTGGCGGGGATGGTGGCGGGCGCCGACAGCATCGACGACATGGCCGTGTTGCGACACGGCGCGATGGGCAAGGTGTTCGACCATCCTTACGCCCCGTCGACGTTGGGATCGTTTCTTCGCGAGTTCCGGTTCGGGCATGTCCGCCAAGCCGATGCGATCGCCACCCGGCTGTTGGCGGGACTGGCTCGCCATACTCCGGTGCTGGCGGGGATCGACGGGCCGGTGATGATCGATATCGACGACTCGATCATCGAGGTCCACGGCCCGGCCAAGCAGGGCGTCGGATTCGGCTACACCCGAGTGCGTGGGCTGAACTCGGCGATCACCACCCTCACCTGTGGTGACGGTGCGCCGGTGATCGCCGCTCAACGCCTGCGCAAAGGGGCGTGTAACTCCGCGCGCGGGGCGCATCGGTTGATCGCCGACACCCTGGCCACCGTGCGGCGGCTACGGTCGTCCGATGCGTCGGGACCGATACTGCTGCGAGCGGATTCAGCGTTCTACGGCCATCGCGCGATCACCACCGCGCTCCGGGCCGGTGCGCAGGTGTCGGTCACCGTGCGTCAGGATTCCCACGTCCGAGCAGCGATCAGCGAGGTACCGGCAGATGCATGGACGCCGATCGAGTACACCGACGCCGTCTTCGACGAAGACAGCGGCCAGTGGGTCTCGCGGGCCGAGGTCGCCGAAGTACCGTTCACCGCGTTCACCTCCAAAGCCAAGCGCCTGCAGGTATCCGGACGGCTGGTGGTGCGCCGTATCCCTGACTTCGCAGCCGAGGGAGACGGCTTGTTCGACGTGTGGCGGTTTCATGCGTTCTTCACCACCAGCGACCTGGACACCGTGACCGCCGACAAGACTCACCGCGGTCATGCGATCATCGAGCAAGTCCACGCCGACCTCAAAGCCTCCGCATTGGCGCATCTGCCCTCGGGAAAGTTCTGCGCGAACGCCGCATGGCTGGTGTGTGCGGTTATCGCGTTCAACCTGACCCGCGCCGCAGCCTGTCTCGGTGGACAGCGTCTGGCGAAGGCGACTACCTCCACCATCCGACGCACCCTGATCTGCATACCCGCTCGAATCGCGTCCTCAGCGCGGCGCATCACGATGCATCTACCCGCCCGATGGCCGTGGGAACGCGAGTGGAACCTGTTGTTCAACAACACGATCAAACGACAACACTCAGCCTGACCCCTAACCATCGGCCAGAACCGGCCCCGACACGAAACCCAGTGAAACACGCCGACACCAGAGATCGGCGACTCACCCACGCCCACCGCCACCCCGAACATACACAACACATTTCACGAGACATCAAAAAGCCGATCGGTGGATCGAGGCTTAGACATGGGATTGTGGGCGCGTGATCGTGCCGGCCAGGATGTGGCCGGACTGATTCACCACTCGGACCGCGGAG
>NZ_LZMO01000118.1:0-2758 GCF_001665715.1 Gordonia sp. 852002-10350_SCH5691597 | reverse complement strand
GCTCCTGGCGGTGCCGGTCGTGCCGCTGACCAACACCGACCGACCACTCACGATGTTCGGGGTCTCCGAATTCGCCGACCTCATCCCGATCGTCGATGCCATCAACAAGCTGTCGGCCGACCTGCTGACCGCTTCCGAGTTCGGTGCCCGCCCACGCCGGTGGGCCACCGGCTTGGAGCTGATCGAGGAGCCCCGCGTCGACGACGACGGCAACCCGGTCCTCGACGAGGACGGCGAACCCATCCTCGACACCGTGAACCCGATCAGCGAAACCGACCGGATGATGGTGAATGAGGCCCCCGAGGGCAAGTTCGGGCAGCTTCCCGGCGCCGATCTGACCGGCTATGAGACCGCGGTGAACGTGCTGCTGCAGCAGGCGATGGCCGTCTCCGGTCTGCCCGCCCACTATGTCGGGGTCACCACGTCGACACCTGCCTCTGCTGACGCCATCCGCGCCGCCGAGGCTGCTCTTACTGCACGGGCCGAGGCCCGCATGGCCGTGTTTGGCCGGTCGTGGGAGCAAGTCGGTCGGCTCATCCTGGCGATCGAGAATGGCGGCGAGGTCGACGACTACCAGCCCCGTATCCAGTGGGCCGACCCCTCGACCCGTTCTGCAGCCGCCGAAGCCGACGCCGTGACCAAGTTGCACGCCGCCGGAATCATCACCACCACCGAAGCCCGAGAACGCCTCGGCATCGACAACCCTGACGCCGGACCCACCGAGGCTCCGGCCACCACACCCACCCTCACGACAGGAGACGCAGCATGACCGACGACGACAAGAAGGACCATCTTCCCGACGCCGGGAATATCCCCGACGAACCCGCCAACCTTGGCGGCGCCGACAAAGTTACGGATGACCGTGAAAAGGCCACCGAGGACCAGGCGCCCGACGATCTTTCTACCGACGCCGGTAAAAAGCCTGATGTCAGGGATGACCCTGAAAAGGCCGACGTGGAGAGCCCCGCCCCCCCGGACAACTCCGAGGACGCAGACACGTTCTCCCGCGAGTACGTGCAGGGACTTCGGCAGGAATCGGCCGGGTACCGCACGCAACTGCGCGACACCCAGGAGAAGCTACATCGGATGATGGTCGAGCAGACCGGACAACTCGCCGACCCTGCCGACCTGCCGTTCGATTCTGGACACCTCGACGACCCCGACGCGCTGCTCGCTGCGATCGCCGCGCTACTGGCTGACCGGCCGCATTTGAAGGCCCGCCGATTCGACCCTGCCGGTGCCGCACAAGGCCCCCGACAGACCGGCGGCGGTCAGGTCAATTTGGCCGACATCATGCGCCAACACCTCTAACCCCTCGCACACACCGGGCCTCATCTCATATAGTGGGATGAGGCCCGGTGCCGTTTCTCTGCTCGACCGCCGCGTGAGCCAGGTGCTCCAGATGCGTGAAACCCATTCACACCACCTCATTGGAGACCGTCATGGCTACCCAGACCACGGGCACCCTGCCCACCCTGCAGCAAGACCAAATCGCCAGCCTGCTCGTTCAGCCCCTCGAAGCTGAGAGCGTGTTCCTCGCCGCTGGCCCCAAGATCATCGACACCAACGGCCCAATTCGTGTGCCCCGCATCGCATCCGGCCTCACGGTCGGCTTCGTCGGGGAAGGCGCACAGATCCCGGAAGCCTCTGTCGGCATGGACGAGGTGACGATGCTCCCGAGCACGCTCAAGAGCTTGAAGGTCCTCAGCCGAGTCACTTCCGAGGTCCTCCGGTCCAGCGCGGTGGCCTTGGACAGCATCCTCAAGACGCGGCTGGTCACCGACACCGCAGCCGCACTCGACACTGCACTGTTCACCAGTACCGGATCGTCGAACACGATCAAGGGTCTACTCAATCAGACCGGCGTCGCTACGGGCGTACTCAATGCTTCCGAGCCTGATAGCTTCCTCGACGGCATCGGTATCGCCCGCGCCAACGAGGTCAAGCCCAATCGCTGGTTCCTCTCGCCCGCCGACTACCTCGCGGTCCGCAAGATCAAGGACAGCACCGGCCGCTACATCTTGCAGCCCGACCTGACCCAGACCGGCCAGGAAGTGCTGTTCGGTGTCCCGGTCACAGTCACCAGTCGCATCCCGACAGGCAAGGCGGTGTTGGCGGACATGAGTCTGGTTGCTATCGCCCGCGACCTCAGCCCGACCGTGACTGTCGATTCCTCCCGCTACTTCGACACCGACGAAGTAGCGCTTCGTGTCGTAGCTCGATTCGATCTGGCGTTGCTGCAGCCCAAGGCCGTCACCGTCCTCACCGCGGCGTAATCATGGCGGTCGCCAACGCCGACCTGCTCAAGTGGCTGGGCCAGGACACCTCCAACCCGGAGGTCCTGGCCCAGGCCGGGCAGGCCATCACCACCGTCACCGCCATGATCGGCGCCTACTGCCGAGGGCAACACCTCAAGAGCGACGGTTCGTCACGTGACGGCATCGACGAGGTTGTGCTCACCGCAGCATCCCGACTGCTCGCCAACCCCGAACAACTCGCCTACGACAGCGGCTCGGTGTCCATGCGGGGCGGGATCACCACTCCGTCCTCGTCGCGTCCTCCACCGAACGTGAGGGTCACTTTCTCCCGCAGCATCAGGTGGCTCGTTTCCGGTAGCGGTTGAGGACGGCGAGCTCCACGAGCGTGAAGCCGGTGAATCCGCCCCGCATGGACACCGAGCCGCTGTCGTAGGCGAGTTGTTCGGGGTTGGCGAGCAGTCGGGATGCTGCGGTGAGCACAACCTCGTCGATGCCGTCAC
>NZ_LZMO01000117.1:0-36238 GCF_001665715.1 Gordonia sp. 852002-10350_SCH5691597 | reverse complement strand
ACCCGCGGCGTCGACTCCCGGCTGCACCAAGCAGGCGTGCGACTTTCGCGACAACCTCGCCGAACTGGACGGACAGGGCATCGCCGTCGTCGGCATCTCCCCTGACAAGCAGGAGAAGCTGGCAAAGTTCGCCGACGCCGAGGGCCTGACGTTCCCACTCCTGTCCGTCCAGTTCGGCGAGGTTGTCGCGAAAGTCGCACGCCTGCTTGGTGCAGCCGGGAGTCGACGCCGCGGGGTAGAAGTAGACGATGACCTTCGAGTCGGCGTAGTCGGAGAGGGAGACCGCTTCGCCGTGGGCGTCGGTGAGTGTGAAGTCGGGCGCGGTGTCGCCGACCTCGAGACGGGATGTGCCAGACATGGTCGTCAGGCTAACCGATAGGGCAGGTCGACCGGGTGATCGACCCACAGCCGGGCAAACCGGGCACGGTCTCAACTCACGCGCGCAGGACGCGGCTCACCACCTCGCGATGACGTATTCTCGACATGTCGTTTGCTCTGTCGACGCGTGCGAGACCTGCCGTGGCCGCTGCGTGGACGGCGTTCTGGCGGAAAGATGCGGATCGGTGAGTCCGCATGTGTAGTGAAGAAAGTCTGGGAGGACAACTGTGGCCGGCGACACCGACCGTATCGAACAGGACATTGTGCAGGCGCGCGAGGACCTGGCCAACACGCTCGACGAACTCGCGGTTCGGGTGAGTCCCGAGCGGCTTGCCGACGACGCGAAGACCAAGCTGATCGCCTTGGTCAACAAGCCGGCGGTCAAGATCTCGCTCGCGGTTGCCGGCGCCGTCGTATTGGTTGTCGTCGTCCGCAAGGTGATCGCGTGACGCGTGCTCGTCCCTCCAGTTCTGTAGACCGACAGAAGTCCCGGGGTTCGCGTGCACGGCGTGTGGGCGCACTCGCGGCGGCCGGATTGGTGGTCGCCAGTGCGGCGGCTTGTTCTCAGTCGCCCGAGTATCCCGACACCGTCACCAATGCGCCTGCGCTGCAATCGTTTGCGCAGCCGACGATCTCGGTGACCGGCTGGCGTGATCGTCCGATGACCGACCACGCGGTCGGCGTCATGCCGGGCGCACCTGTGAAGGTCGCGGCACAGAACGGCAGTCTCACGTCCGTCGTCGTGTCGGGGCCCGATGGTCCGGTCGCGGGCAAGGTGTCGCCCGACGGCGGTACCTGGGTGTCGAGTCAGCCGCTCGACTTCGGTGGCGAT
Source organism: Gordonia sp. 852002-10350_SCH5691597 (assembly GCF_001665715.1). Taxonomy (NCBI): domain Bacteria; kingdom Bacillati; phylum Actinomycetota; class Actinomycetes; order Mycobacteriales; family Gordoniaceae; genus Gordonia; species Gordonia sp. 852002-10350_SCH5691597. The sequence goes on along the minus strand of NZ_LZMO01000117.1, from coordinate 35,028 downwards.
TACACGCTCACCGCCGCGGCGAAGGGCGTCGAGGGCGACGGTGCCCGCAAGATCAGCTTTACGACGGCATCCGCGGACTCGCTGGCATCGGTGTCGTCGGTGGTTCAAGACAACGAAACCGTCGGTGTCGGGCAGACAGTTGCGATCAACTTCGACACTCCGGTCGCCAACAAGCTCAACGCGCAGCGTGCGATCACGGTGACCGCCGACCCGCCGGTCGAGGGTGCCTTCTACTGGCTCAACGACAGCATGGTGCGTTGGCGCCCCGAGCATTTCTGGAAGCCGGGCACCAAGGTGCACGTCGCGGCCAATCTCAAGGGCATCGACCTCGGTGGTGGCGTGTACGGCAGCAACAACCTCGACACCAATTTCAAGGTGGGGCGCAGTTTTGTCGCGGTTGCCGACGACAAGACCAAGAACATCACGATCTCGGTCGACGGCAAGGTCGTCAAGACGATGCCGACGTCGATGGGCAAGGATTCGACACCGACCAACAACGGCATCTACATGGTCGCCGAGCGTGAGCCGAGCGTGATCATGGACTCGTCGACGTACGGCGTGCCGGTGAGCTCGCCCGGCGGCTATCGCGAGACCGTGTACGACGCGACTCGAATCTCGTTCAGCGGCATCTATGTTCACTCCGCGCCGTGGTCGTTGGGCGACCAGGGCGTCGACGACGTGAGCAACGGCTGTCTCAACGTGAGCCCCGCCAACGCGGAGTGGTTCTTGAACAACGCACTCCGAGGCGACGTCGTCATCGCGAAGAACACCGTCGGCGAGCCGTTGCCAGGAGACGACGGCCTCGGCGACTGGAACGTCCCGTGGGCGGTGTGGAAAAAGGGCAACGCATGAGTTCCCGTGCGGGAGAGGCCAAAAAGGGCTTCCGAGCAGGCGATTTCACTTCTGAGGCAGTGACCCTGTAAGGTTCTTTCTCGCACGGCCAAGCGCCATTAGCTCAATTGGCAGAGCAGCTGACTCTTAATCAGCGGGTTCGGGGTTCGAGTCCCTGATGGCGCACAAGAAGGTAGCTAGGTCGGAGGTATTTTCCTCTGACCTAGCTTTTTCGTTTGAGTGGCCACTGTGCCAAGAGTGTGCCAACGGGTTTCAGTGTGCCGCGGTCATCCGAAGAGTGCGTGTCGTCCTGTCGACGGCGTTGCCGGTCAAGGTCGGTGTGGTCCTAGACCCCGCGGCCATCTCCATCGACATCGTCGGCCCGCGCATCGACATCGAATGGAGCGTCGAGTCGGGAGAGCTGTTCCAGCGCAACCAGATTCAGGCGCGCGTTGAGGGCCGATTCGATGTTGCGGTGTACCAACCCGCCGCCATCTACCGGGTGGCGACCGCTGCGGCGGAACCCGCCTGCGTCACCCGATGACGCGAGCACCCGACGACCCGATGCCCTACCCGGCATCGGGGTCGTTCACATTACGTCCGTGTCTTCGGATGGGTAGACTTGTGGGACACCATCCGGAGGAGGACCTCATGAGCAGGCAGAATAGGCGTGCCGACGCTCTACGGAGGTTGTCTGCGCGCTACGGGAAGAATGACGACGCAGCCCTGGCCGGAGCCGCTCTCGATGCGGTCTACAGCGAGGTCCGCGAACGGGGCGAACTGTCGGAGGACGCGGCATTCGAGGAAGTCGAAGCCGAAACCGAACGTATCCGGCGCGAACGTCGCCAGGGTGTCTACGCCCGGTAGCCGGAGGTATCGGATAGTTGACCGTTGTCCTTGTACTGGACACCAACGCTCTTATAAGTGCAGCGCTCAGCCCGAGTGGTCATTCTGCGCAGCTCATCGAACTTGCTCGGCGGGGTCGCATCTCGCTCATCATGTCGGACCACCTGTGCGAAGAGTTGGAGACCAGGCTGGAGCGGGAAAAGTTCCGACGTTGGCTTTCTCTCGATGAGGTTCGAGATTTCGTCGACGCCGTAACCGTCGTAGCTGATTGGATCGACGACCGCCCCGACAACGAGATCCCTCTCGTCTGTGACGACCCAGACGATAACTACCTGGTTGCGCTGTTCCAGGATTCAGACGCAACGATGCTCGTGAGTGGCGACAAGGCCGTGCTGCGGATCGATTTCCCCGGCCTCGACGTGCGCAAGCCGGCTGCCGCGATAAAGGCCCTGGACTTCGTCCACGAATGGGGCGAAGGCTACATGGAGGGATCAGAAGAACGGTCGTGGGCACTAATCGATGCCGAGGGTCACCGCGGTGTCATAACGGCCTACACGGCGTTCACAGCCGTCCTGGACGAACCGAACGTCAAGGAACTACTCGCGTTCGTCGTCGTCCCGGAAACGCTCAAGCACTTCCGCAAACGTAAAGCATTGAAGTGGATACGCGAGCAACTCTCGGAGCGCGGAATGGCCACTCGCCCTATCTACGCGTCACCCGATGTCGCGTATATCAAGCTGCCGCCGGACCCTGGAACGAATCTGCGCGTGGTCGGGGACGTCCCATTGCCCGCAGACACAATTTTCGCCACGATGCAGCGATGCCCAGATCTCGATGACCTACCCGATGCCGACTTCGATCACTGGCGCGTTTTCGGGATCGGCGATGCTGTCGAGCCTGAACGAATCCGGCCGCGGCCGACGCTAGGGCAGTGATTCAAGAAACCCCGCTAGTGGGCTCTTAATCAGTGGGTTCGGGGTTCGAGTCCCTGATGGCGCACAACAACTACCGCGATCGCCCCGGTTCCGTCCGGGGCGATCGCTTTTTGCGCCGGACACTGGTCTCTGTCGTTCGGTCGTACGGCATGGCGGGCTAATGGTCATGTCGGGCGACTCGGGCATTCGTCGTATCTCGTACACTGGTGGCGCGCCATCGCGCACAGTCATTTGATCCACATCTGCGGCTCCACACAACGGAGGCCCGCGGATCGTTAGAACATCGGGCAGGAGTCACATGGTGAGCGGTCGTATCCAGCGACGCGGGTTGATGATCGTTGGAATGGTGGTTGCCGTGGCCGCGCTGCTGAGCTCGTGCTCGCAGACGGCGAAATACTCCGAGAATGTGCAGAGCTCAGCACTTTTCGGCGATCTCCTCATGCCGGGCGTCGAGATCACCGAGTGGGCCGACAGGCCACTGATCGATCAGGCGGTCGGCATTCAGCCCGGTGCGCCGATCACGGTTCAGGCCAGCGAGGGCGCACTGACCAATGTGCGGATCGACAAGGCCGACGGCACGCCGTTGCGTGGAAGCCTCAGCGAGGACGCGACGCGATGGACGAGTGCCGAGCCTCTCGGCTACGCGCGCAACTACACAGTGCAGGCCGACGCAAAGGGTATCGGCGGCACCAGCACCAAGCGCGTCTCGTTCACCACGCGAGCACCTGCCAATCTGACACAGGCGTACCTGACCCCGTCGAACGGCGAGACCGTCGGTGTCGGGCAACCGGTCGCCGTGAAGTTCGACGAACCCATTGCTGATCGCAAGGCCGCCCAGCGCGCGATCACCATCACCACCACGCCTCAGGTCGAGGGCGCCTTCTACTGGATCAGCGATACCGAGGTTCGCTGGCGGCCCAAGGACTACTGGAAGCCGGGAACCAAGGTCTCCGTTGCGGTGAACACCTACGGCATCGATTTGGGTGATGGCGTCTTCGGGCAGGAGAATCTCAAGTCGAACTTCACCGTCGGTCGTTCGATGGTGGTGACCGCCGATGACCGCACCAAGCAGGTGGTGTTCAATCGCGACGGCAAGGACATCCGCACGATGCCGACATCGATGGGCAAGCCGGGTACCGAGACCGACAACGGTGTGTACCTCGTGTCCGACAAGCACGACAACATGATCATGGACTCCTCGACCTACGGCGTCCCCGTCGGTTCCGCAGACGGCTACCGCACCCCGGTCGACTACGCGACCCGTATGTCCTACAGCGGAATCTTCTTCCACTCCGCACCGTGGTCGGTGTGGGCGCAGGGCAACACCAACACGAGCCACGGGTGCCTCAATCTCAGTCCCGACAACGCGCTGTGGGTCATGCAGAACACGTTGCGAGGCGACCCGGTGATCGTCAAGAACACCGCGGGCGGGACGCTCTCGGGCACCGACGGACTCGGCGACTGGAATGTCCCCTGGGCGGTCTGGTCGAAGGGCAACGCCTAGCACCTACCGTGACACCAGTCACTGTTACGATCGGCGGTGACATTGTTTGCCGACGATCGAGGTGTACAGCATGGCCGAGCGTTCCCCGTGGGAAACCGACGACCTGACAGCGGTGCGCGATCTCGCTCGCAGTTTCTGCGAGAAGGAGATCAAGCCGAATATCGAGAAGTTCATCGAGCAGCACCACGTCGACCGTGAGCTGTGGAACAAAGCAGGTGAACTCGGCCTGCTGTGCATGTCGATTCCCGAGGAGTACGGCGGAGGCGGCGGAACGTTCGCCCACGAAGCGGTGCTGATCGAAGAGCAGGCGCGCATCGCGGACTCATCGTGGGGTGCGAGTCTGCACAACGGGATCATCGCCCACTACCTCCTCGCCTACGGGTCGGAGGAGCAGAAGCGCACCTGGCTCCCGAAGATGGCGTCGGGCGAGGTTGTCGGCGCCATCGCGATGACCGAGCCGGGTACCGGATCCGATCTCCAGGCCGTGAAGACCAAGGCGATCCGCGAGGGTGATGAGTACGTCATCGACGGCTCGAAGATCTTCATCACCAACGGCGGCCAGGCCGACCTCATCATCGTCGTCGCCAAGACCGACGTGAGCGAGGGCGCCAAGGGAATCTCGCTGGTTCTCGTCGAGGCTGATCGTCCCGGGTTCAGGCGTGGTCGCGTGCTCGACAAGGTCGGGCAGCGCGGGCAGGACACCTCGGAGCTCTTCTTCGACAGTGTGCGGGTACCGACGTCGAACCTGCTCGGCACCGACGAGGGGCAGGGCTTCATCCAGCTCATGCAGCAGCTTCCGCAGGAGCGTCTGATCATCGCCGTCGCGTCGACGGCAGGGATGGAGGTCGCGCTCGAGCACACGCTCGCCTACACCAAGGACCGCACAGCGTTCGGCCGACCCATCTTCGGATTCCAGAACACCAAGTTCAAGCTCGCAGAGGTCGCCACCGAGGCGCGGATCGCCCGTGTGTTCACTGACGACTGCATCATCAAGCATCTCGACGGCAAACTCGACATCCCGACAGTTGCGATGGCCAAGTGGTGGACCAGTGAGCGGGCGATGGCGGTGGCCGACGAGTGTCTGCAACTCTTCGGTGGCTACGGGTACATGAACGAGTACCCGATCGCGCGGATGTGGGCCGATCAGCGTGTGCAGAAGATCTACGCGGGCACCAACGAGATCATGAAGGAGATCATCTCGCGCAGCCTCTGAGGCCGAGTGGGCGGTTCAGTCGGCGAACGCTGCGAGCATCGCCAACTTCTCGTGGTCGGACGAGCCCGGGACAGCGGTGTAGACCAGAAGTGCCTGAGCGCTGCTCGGATCGAACAGCGTCTGGCACTGCACCTCGATGACACCCAGCGAAACGTGGACGATCCGCTTGTCGATGTCGGTCAGCGTGACACTCACATCGTGGCGGTGCCACAACTCCGCGAACTCTGTGCTCTCGGCTAGTAGGGCGTCGGCGACTTCAGCTGCACGCGACTCAGGTCCGAGCCGGGTGACGGCCTCCCGCAGCCTGGCCGTGTGCGCCCGAGCGTGTAGGGCGTGATCCTCGGGGAGAAACCGCGCACGGGTGTCGGCGTCGGTGAACCATCGATACGCGATCGAGCGGCTGAGCCCGCTGAAGGCACTGTCGTCGCCGACGAGTGCGACGGCCAGCGGGGTTTGCACGAGAGTCTCACCGGCACTGTTGACGACCATCGCCGGAGTGTCGGTGAGGCGGTCGATGATGCGCAGCATGCCGGGGGAGACGTGATCGTCGCGGCTGAGTCGGTCGGGCGCGTTGTGCCCTGCCAAGCGGAACAGGTGGTCTCGTTCGTCGAGGGACAGGTGGAGTGCCCGCGCGATGGCTGTGACCATCTGGTCCGATGGAAGCGGGCCGCGTTGCTGTTCGAGTCGTGTGTAGTAGTCGACCGACATTCCGGCGAGCGCCGCGACCTCCTCACGTCGAAGCCCGCGGGCTCTGCGGCGTTGTCCGACGCCGAGACCGACGTCTGCGGGTTGCAACGACTCGCGGCGCCGACGGAGGAACTCGGCGAGGCCCGCCCGATCGACGGTGCTCACCGGGCACGCTCAAAGGGCCGTGGATGTTCGGTCATCTCTCCAGGGTGACCGATCAGCCGGAGGTGAACCAGGGATCGTCGGTCCCCGGATATCGGGTGCCTTGTCGGAGTCGCGACAGGGGAGTGAACTCGGTGACACGACCGAGGAACGGCACACGGCCGGACCACACGGCAACGAGGAGACGACATGAAGACAAGCGGTAACACCATTTTCATCGCGGGCGCGACGTCGGGTATCGGACTGGGTCTCGCTCTGAGGCTTCAGGAGGCAGGCAACACGGTCATCGTCGGCGGGCGGCGTAGCGAGCTCCTCGACCAGATCGTCGCCGAGCACCCCGGAATCGAAGCGGTCCGCATCGACACAACCGACACCGACGACGTCAATCGCGCGGCCGCGGACGTGACCCGACGCTTCCCCGACCTGAACGTGGTTGTCTCGATGTCGGGGATCATGCGGGCCGAGGACTTCACCACTCCCGACTTCCTGGAGACGGCGGCCGTCGAGGTCGACACCAACATCCTTGGGCCGCTACGCCTGGTCGCGGCCTTCACCGACGCGCTCACCGGTAAGGACGGAGCCACGTTCATCACGGTGTCGTCGGGTCTCGCGTTCACCCCGATGGTCGATACGCCTACCTACAGTGCCACGAAGGCTGCCATCCACTCGCTCTCGGAGAGCCTTCGAATTCAACTGGCGGACAAGGGGATCGACGTCCTCGAGTTGGTCCCGCCAGCAGTGCAGACCGACCTCATGCCCGGACAGGCCGACGCCGACTGGGCCATGCCTCTCGACGAGTTCCTCACCGAGGTGATGGCACTGCTGCCGACCGCTGACCGCGAAATTCTGGTCGAGCGGGTCAAGCCGCTGCGGTTCTCCGAGGTGTCGGGAGAACACGACCAACTGGTGACGATGCTGGCCCACCTTGGCTGACCAGCGTCGCCCCTGAGTTGGTTGGGGTCACTTGCGGTCTTTGATGATCTTCTTGACTTCGTCGGCGTCGACGTTCTTGGCGATGAGCTTGCCGCTCTTGGACTTTCGTACTGAGTACGTGTCCTTCTTCTTGCCCGGCGCAACGTGGAGCCCCGACTTCTTCGCGGCCTTGTTCAGATCTTCCAGCACGGGTGCAGATCGTAGAGCATGAAAGTGAACTCCACGCTACGACGATGCGCTCACCGAACGCACAAGGCCCTGCCCACTAATCCGTGGGCAGGGCCTTGACCTGCGGGGTGCCTGAGTGGTACGTTCGGCAACTCCGCCCCCAAGACAAAGACCCTGGTCAACCGCCTAGACCGTGGGGTCTACGAGGTCTCTCGACGCCCCCATGATACCGCTCCGAAGGACGATCGTGGCCCCGTTGTGAGGACTGTCGAGACGGCTCAAACTTTCCTCACCGCCGCTGAGGTGGACGCGCTCGTCGGCGACTACCTGGCAGGGATGAGCGTCAAGGCACTCGCCGAGAGGTATGGCATCCATCGCGCCACGGTGTTCGCGCACCTGCGTCGCCGCAACGTGCCTAGCCGCCGCCCGGGGCTGGGGATCGACGAGAAGGCGGAGGCGGTGCGAGTCGCCCGAGCGGGCGTCTCGATGCGCGCGATCGGTCGCCGGATGGGCGTGGATCGTAAGGCCGTACGTGCGGCGCTGGTCGAGGCCGGACTCATCGTGGACGAAGCGAGCGATGACTCCTAGCTGCGGTTCCGAGTTGCTGATCCGTCGGTAGCGCTCTGCGCACCTCGTCGGTAACGAGCGCCGAGAGGAACCGATGATGGCCAGCTTGAGTGATGTCGCGAGCGATGAGCGCACTGCGAGGATGGTGCTGTCGATGCTCGTCGAGCCCAATGACCCGGTGACAGGACGCATCTTGGCCCGGCTCGGCGCAGTTGAAACGCTTTGGCTCGCTGAACACGACGGTGCAGTAGTCGGGCTGAGCCCTGTGGACGCGCAGGTCTGGCGCGACCACCTCAGCGTGCCAGACGCGAAGGAACTCGCCGCGCGTATCGACCAGGTGCAGCAATCGGGAGTTCGAGCACTCGTCCCAGGCGATAGCGACTGGCCTACCGCCGTCGACGATCTTGGTGAAGTTGCGCCCTACCTGCTGTGGACTCGCGGCGCGTCATCCTTCCTCTCCCGTCCGATGAGCGATTTCGTCACGATCGCCGGCGCTCGGGCATGCACGTCCTACGGCGACTACGTAGCTCGGGAACTCGCCTCTTCCGTTGCCGCAGACGAACGAGTTGTCGTTGCGGGAGGCGCCTACGGGATCGAAGGCGCGTCACATCTGGCAGCCCTCGCGGCGGGTGGCGACACGATCGCCATCCTCGCCAACGGAGTCGATCGTCCGTACCCCGTCGGCCATCGCGACCTGCTTGATCGCGTCGCTGATGTCGGTCTTCTTGCAAGCGAGGTTCCGCCCGGCGCCGTTCCGTCTCGGCACCGGGTCATCGCCCGCGCCCGGCTGATGGCTGCGCTGTCCTCTGCGACGGTCATCGTCGAGGCAGGCGGTCGGTCAGGTTCACTTGTGGTTGCCCAGCGAGCCGCCGAACTCGGCCGACGTGTCGGAGCCGTCCCTGGCCCGGTCACGAGTGCCGCGAGCGTTGGGCCGCATCGTTTGCTGCGCGATGGCATAGCGTCCCTGGTGGCGGATACTTCGGACCTCGCGAGTCTGGTTGGACCAGGCCAGGTGTCACGAGAGCGACTCGACATGGAGCAGGTCCGCCCACCTTCGCCTGCTCCGACGCGCACGCTGTAGCGCGCCGGGTCGGCACAGGCCGCCTGGCACTTGAACTCAGCGAGGGCTTCGAGTGAGTTCGCGCAGTGTCATATCGGAGCGTTCCTGCCGCTGCGCGCGGTACGCACGGGCGCGAGCTTTCGTGAGGAGAACGACGCTCACAGGGCCGATGGCCAGCATCTTGAGAGCGTTCCAGATGCAGAGCAGGACTACGAGGTGGAGCCACCCCGGGCCGCCACTCTCGATGAGCGTGGTGCACCAGAAGGCGACGGCCAGGTAGGGGCCGGCAAGAAGCATCGCTGGCACGCCCCACTTCAGTCCCTTCCGGGTGCGGATCAGGTCGAGCAGGACATTGCTCGGCATGTAGCGGCGCAGGAAGTAGCGAACCTCGGCGCTGGCTGTCCACAGTAGGCGGATCATGATGGGCTCCTCTCAACACGCGAGTCATTGTCGAGACGGTGCGTGGAGAGTGACCCGAAGGTCTGCCGCGAGCGGCCCAAAGGTAAGGAGAAATCCGCCTCGCCTTCCAGGGTACGCCGAGGTGTCGACATTTGGAAGGCTCCGAAGGGCCCGGGCGCGACCCGCATGTGGGAAGCCTTCAGCCCCTGCGGCGTGCTGAGAGGTGGCGGCTTCGTTGAGCGCCGGGAGCGCGCGGAGGGCGCTGTCACGACTCCGACCCTGCGGTAGTGGAGCCCCGGTAGGCCCTCGCCTCAGACGGTCAGAAGGGTGTCGGCTAGCGACTCGGACACTACGTCGATAGCGCCGGTCACGACAGCGAGGCGCTTCAGATTCGTCCAAAGCTGATGGCGAGTTTCCTGGTTCGAAGCCCGCCACAGGGTAGCAAGGCGTTTCTCCAATGCGGTCGTCTCACCGGGTGTCCGCGCACGTACCTGCCGTGCCGGGAAGTCGGTCTCGGGCAGCACTCGGTCACGAGGCATAGCCGTTAGCAGAGCGTCACTCATCGCGCTGTTCACCGAGAAGTAGGTCCCAAGTCTCATTGCCTCAGTCAACTCGCTAGACGTACCAAGAAACCAGTGGAGAATGACGCCGGGATGGGCGCGTTGCTTCACCAGGTCGAGGACTTCGCGTGTGCGCCCGGTGGAGTGGATGGAGATCATGACTGGCTTGCCGTCGCAAGCGTCGAGGACGTCACTGAGTATTTGCTCTTGCTCGTCGCGAGCGCCGCGACGGTCCAGACCGACCTCTCCCACAAGCGCAAACCGAGGAAGGAGCTGACGAAACACTTCTGGGTTGTACTCCGCACGCGCAGTCGCGACCGCTGGGTGGACGCCGATACCCCAGGTAAGACCGCGGTCGTCGCGGTTCATGACAAGTCGTGCCTCGGAGAGACTGCGGGTAACCGCGAAGACGTGAGAGTGACCGAGAGTGGCGAGTTGGCTGTGAGTCACGTCTGGTGCGACGTGGGCATGGCAGTCCAGAGTCGGGAGTCGGTCTTGGCGATTGCTCATGGGAGCTCCAACATCGCGAGCTCATCCAGTCCCCGCTGAACAAGGCCCTCAACGCGATCGAGATCGTAGTCGGGTGGCCAGGTTCCGGAGTCGATTGCGTCCGCGTCCGCTCCAGCCTCGATTGCATATCGGACGGCCTCGATATCGCCCCGTCGGGCGTCAATGAGTTCGGCGAGGTGGGTTCCGGATATCGCGTGACAGAGGTACTGAGTCTTGTCCGGAACCTCGGCCTTGATGAACGTTGCGCGGCGCACCATGCAAGGCACGCAGAGACCGCAGTTGAGATTGGGCGATCCTCCGAACCAGTTGCCGCCGAGCTTGCTACACGAGAGCGTGGCGGCTGCAGTCTCCTGCCAGCCGGACGGTGGGCGGAGGCCACGGATGCTCTGCATCATTTCGCCCTTCGTCATCCATTCGAACGGGTTCGTGACGGTGACGTCGATGTTCAGTGCGGTCAGAATCTCTGCGACGCGCCTGAACGTCTCGGGATGGGTGGAGCGGGTTGACAAGGCGCCGCCTCGATTGGGTCTCAGTGGCAGATTGATTCCTGTGTAGCCGTTCTCGGGGATAATCAAGCTCCGTGAACCAAGGCTGCTCGCGACAGCGACGCCCAGGCTCAGAAACATGAAGGCCCTGCTGCGACTGCTCGGCTCACGGCGCCTGATTGCTTGTGCGAGTTGGACTCGCGTGTAGGACGGTGCAGGAGCGAAAGACTGGCCCAGCCAGGTTCCGACAGTGGACTGCGCACCGCGGATCGACGTGGCGCTGTCCTTGTGCCCAACGAAGATCGTCTCGGCGCCCGACATCAGCAGTTGGATCGCACCGAGGAACGAGTCCAGCCCGCCGCTCAAGAGCGCAACCGAGCCGTTCTCGCCGACCTTCAGGGTCTCCTCGAAGTCGACCTCGGCTCCTCCGGCCACGGTTAGGTTCCAGGTGTCGCCGGTAAGCCAGCCTAGAAGCTCCGAGGTCGTGTCGAGGAGCTCCTCGGTCCACAGTTCTGGGGCCACGACCGTAACGTGGAGCGCGATGTCTCGGCTGAAGCGGGCTCCGCGCCTGGTGCTGCGATCGGCCATGTATGCGCCGGCGGCGATGTGGACAAGGTCCGCCACTGCGGGGGCAACGTCTTGCAGAGGTGCGAGGTTCCAAGCGAGGTCTGACACGACGGACTTCGTGTGGCCGGGCGCGGTTGGCCACTTGAGGGTGTCGTATCCCTGGAGCCGTGACTTCTTGTCGCCTTGAGCCCTAACGACATAGGCCCCGGATGCTGTCACGATCGCTCGCCTTTCAGGAGTCGCAGCACGTCGGCGCTCATCTGGCGTGCGACTTGGTGGAAGTCTCGCGTCGTGACGGTGCCGTAGCTGCCGAGGTCGAGCTTGTTGACCTTGGCTTTGACCCACTGTCGAAGTCCTGTTTCGCGCTGGTGCGCCTGCTTTGCCGTAACGGAGTTAGCGAGTATCTGGTCTCGTAGTTCTATCAAACCGAGTCGGACGGTCAGTTCACCTATGAAGTTGCGGATCGCCTCAAGCCCTGAGAGTTTGCTGGACTCGGGGCCGCTTGCGAGCAGGACTTTGATCTGTTCCAGAGACGCCTGGCGCATCGCTTGCTCATCTGGGTGCCCGGCCTGCCCGATCGCGACATCGAGAATCCGCGCGCACCGCATTCGCGGTGACAGCGCGTCCAACTCCTCCAACGTCAGTCCGTAGCCAGCGAGCGTTGCGGAGTCGCGATCTCGGTACGCCGTTGCGGCACCGATAGCGCTGCCGCCCCGAGCTGCCTGTGCCGTGACCCGGCGCCCACCACCCGATGAGCCGCCACCTCCTGAAGCACCCCCGCCGCCTGACGAGCCCCCGCCGCCTCCTCGGCCACCACCGCGACGCGGCAGGGTATCCGACAGTGCGAACGACGGGACAGAGGGACGGCGCGCATCGGGGTCCTCGCCAATCAGAGCTCCAGCGATTGCAGAGAGGAGTGCGTCGTAAGCCGGGTCGCCATCGATTCCCGGGGCGTCATTACTCGGTGCATCAGTGGACTGGCCCCCCAATGAGGTCCATTCGTCACGTACCTGATCCCAAGCGGCGGCGCCACTCCCGCCAAACGCTCCGTTAGTGCCCATTGGTGCTCTCTATCTCCATCTTGGCCGCTTGTGCCACCATGTCGTCTATGCCGTCTTCGGTGGCAAGTCGTTGGAGGATCGGCTGGTACTGAGCTTTCAGTGTGGCGCCGTTCATGTTGACTACCGTTCCCGTGGTCAGCCGACGGAGTAGTTCGCCGGCGGCCTCGATGACGAGTTCGACGAGGCTGGGTGTCTTGTCGGCCCACTGGATTGTCATCTCGAACAAGACGTCGAGGTCGTCGAGTCGTCGGCCTTGCCTGAGGCTCAGCTCCATCGCTGCTCGCTGTTCGGCTTCACCGAGCGCAGTCAGCTCGACGAGTGCTGCTTCGCGAGCTGCGGTACCCGTGCCAAGGAGGTCCGTGACGAGACGGATCACTGTGTCACTTGTGTCCTCGCCAGCGCGGACGTTTAGGAGCGATGCGGCGAGGTCCAGGTAGAGGCTTAGGTCAAGCTCCGCGAGCGATGGTTCGCTCGCCGCCCAGTGGTGGGTGTCTTCGCCGATTTTGTCTGGGCGGGTCACACCGTCTTCACCGTGCGCCCACCCTTCCCATGCGGTAAGTAGCGCAGTCCTCTCAGGTCTCGGAGTTGCGGCCAACGTCTCGAAGGAGGATCGGTGGAGGTCCTCCAGTAGCAACATCTTCATGAGAACTGCGGGAGCGATGGAGACCTTCCGGGAGTGAGCCACCATCGACCGCACCCCGAAGGCGTTGAGGAAGCGCTTGATTTGACGAGGGTTGGCCAATCGGTCGGCGGACAGCCCTTCGGCCAACTGGGCAGCCAAGCTCAGGCTCTCCTCGCTCGGCTTCGGGCTTAGCTTGCCAAGGTCTCCCAGCAGCGGCGATAGACCCAGTTGACGGCGACTGGAACAGTGGTTTGCGAGTGCTTCGATCTCGTCTGGGGTTGCTCCCTCGGTTTGAGTGAGCAGCAGGCCGATGTATGCCTCGGCGTCGGCTGTTGCCAACCTCGGTAGGGTCACTGGAAGTTGAACGATCTTCTCTAGATAGCGGGTGGCAAAAGCCCCGCTGCGGTTGGTCTCGCCGAGGCTGACCGCGATGGAGTCCCGGACCATCTCTTGGTCGGCAGCCACGACGAACACCATCTTGGGCACAGCGAGGAACAGCTTGATTCCTTCGAGTGTTGCCATGACGGCAGGAGGCAGGCAACGGTCCAGATCGTCAACCATCACGACTACTCGATCAACGTCTGGTAGCCCGCCTATGAGCTTGCCGAAGGAGTCCTTGAATCCGCTCATGGACTTGTCATCCGAGCGTGCCTTCGGGGTGAACGCGTCAATCAACTCGTCCGGTTTCCACTGCATGGTGAGGGCGCCCTTGCCAAGCGCGAGCCCAACGCGGGTCCAGCTGATGCGCTTCAGGAGGTCCGCGACGCGATCCTTCACGGTGCTATCCGCTTGGAATGCGGCCCCAAGTTGGTCGAGCACTTCGGCAATCAGTGAGCCGCGTACGTCATCGTGGTTGTCGTACTGCCAAGGGTCCGTTCGTATGACGACGTACCGCCCCGCGGCTTCCAAGCGACTCTCTAGAAGATTGAGCACCGTGGACTTGCCGCCGCCCCAGGGGCTGTGAACGCCGATCGCGAGCGGATCGACGTTGGCCGTACCGATCGCCTTCACGATTGGGTCGACGACAGCGTCAAATCCGAGGAAGTCGTCGAGGCTAGGGTTGTCGTCCCAGAGCCGCAGTGTCGCGGAGTCAGTCATGGCGTTGGCTCCTCGCTGGTCAGCCGCTTCACGGCGTCGAGTTGACGATGGACATAGGAGAAGAGGGAGAAGGCGTCGTAGAAGTCAGCGAGCTCTTCGTCAATCAGGATTCTGTTGGAGTGCGCTCGCGGGTTTCGAAAGTGCCCGTGGATGCCTACCAGCAGGTTCTTAAATCCTCGGTGCGCACTGATCTCGGATTCCGATCCGTGACCATTGATCGACCAGATGGGTCGTTCGCGATTGGTGCCGAACACCCCGTCGTAGAGCGTTGCGCCGTCGCCGGCGAGCCCTGTTATCGCCCGGACCCTGGCCGGGATGCTCTTCGACGCCTCAGACATCGCGTGGAACAGCGAGCGATTGACAAGTTCCTCATCGCAATAGCGGAGCAGTTCGGAGTGACAGCCGCGACGCTTCAGCTCGGTCTGAAGACGCCCCGCGAGCGCTGCCCCTTCCTCGATTGTGGATGCCTTCTTCCCCGTCACGAGCTTGCCGGTCTCGTTGATCGAATAGCCATAGAACACGAGGAACTCATTGAGCCGATCGCGCAGATCGTTGAACCGGTTCGGCTGAGTCACGTACCTGCCTGGACTCATGGCCCTGGCGATGAAGGCACCGACAACGTTGCCTGCCTGCTGTCGGGCCTGAACATTGTGCAGAGTGACGTACAGACTCTCGCGCTTGTTCGCGCCAGTCTCCCGCTGATCGACTCGAACCATGCGAAGAAGGGAGTCGATCTCTGAACCTGTGAGGCCAGGAAAGTCCGTCTGCGCGAGCACATCACACACGCCCTTGACCATCTCCGTGGGGAACGGCGGTATCTTCTTGGGTCTCTGAGTGGTGGTCGTCACCGAGCGTCCCTGTTCTCAGGCGACCGACCAGAGTGCTGCGCCTAGTGAGTAGTTGTCATGACGCCTCAATGGTCCCACGCTCCTCCAGGTCGGCGGAGGCGACGCACCGACACCGAGCAAGCTCGTCGACCTTCGACGGTCGGGTCTCGATGGCGAGGTCAGAGACTCCTAGGTGCATCGCGCTGCACTGAAGTGGCGGAGGCGATCATGCTCTCCGCGCCCCCAACTTGTCTGCGCATTCCTTCGTAGGCGGATCGCGCTCGCGCGGCGTCGATCTTCTGGGCGGCCGACTCGGGCGGAGCACCGAGAGGTGCGTCGTCGGTGATGCGGTAGCGGTCTCGGTAGGCGGCGACCGCGCGGGCGGCCTTGCGCCAGGTGGCGGCTCGTCGCCGGTCGTTCGGCTGCGCTCCAAGAGCGTCCGTCCACGGCGCGTTCTCGGCGAGCGCAGCTTCGAGCGCGGCATCGGCGCGCGCCTCGATCAGCTCCTCTCGCTCGTCGAGCGCCGCGTACATCTCGGGGTCGATGACTCCGTGCGCCTGTGGGATGAGGCCGGCGATGAGTCGCGGTGGCTTGCGAGTCCTGCCCGAGCCTGCGGGCCGGGCGGTCGCCCGTTCGACCCGGTAGTGGAGTACGGCGGCGATGTCGTCGGCGTCCTCGAACCCGCGCGCTGCGACGAGGCGTGGCAGCAGTACGTCGACGTTGTGATGGTTGGCCTCGGCGCGTCGGAGTTCGGCCGTGAGCGGGCCGAACGCTTCGGACTCGATGGCGTTCTCGGCCTGTTCGTCGGTGAGTCCGGAGCCGCGGATGAGGGTTGCCCAGCGGTCGTGTTGGGCTGCGGCGGCGATGGTCTCGTACTCGGCGGCGAGCTGGGCGATCGAGCCCCACTGTTCCTGTTCGGCCACGATGGTCTCGTGCGCCGAGAGTTCGGCTCCGCTGTGCCGTAGAACGCCGTAGAGCACGCTTCGCGCGGTGGCATGCGGGTCGTCACCAGGGTGCGGCTGGGCATGGTCGTCTGCGCGGTCGAGAGTCACGTAAGCGTGGTTCGAGCGCCGTCCTCGGGTCATCGCGACGTAGAAGGTCTCTCTCGTCGAGGTCGGTTCGACCAACACGTGTGCGGTGTCGGTCGTGACGCCTTGCGCTCGGTAGGCGGTGACTGCGTAGCCGAGATCGACAAGCTCGGCCACGTACGAGGCTGGGAGGACGATGCTGCCGCCGAACCTGCTCCTTCGCTTCCGAGCCCTGCTGGTGCCGTCGTCGCGAACAACGGTGCCGGTTCCGTAGTCGCGTGCGATGGTGATGGTCCCGTCGTCGCCGACGGCGGTGATGGTCCAGATGTCGCCGTTGCGCACCCAGTCCCGCCCGGCCAGGGTGCGCAGTTCGCGCTTGTTCTGTCGCGTGATGATGGTGTCGCCGACGCCTGCGGCGGTGCCGTCGCGCAGCTCGACTTCGCGGTCGGGGTTCAGCGTCTTGTTGAGGATCAGGTCGGCGCGGGCGCGACGGTTCAGCGTGGTCACGTCTTCGTGGGTTTCGGCGATCAGCACCGAGACGAGTCCGGCGTCGCGGTCGGCGCGCCAGGCGTTGTAGGCGGCGTCGGTCATGGCCTCGGAGTCGCCGTCGGTGATGCGCTCGTGGGCGAGGTAGGTGTCGATAGCCGCCGTGCGTCCGTGACGTAGCTCGAGTGAGGCGGTCTTCTCCCAGGTATGGGTGAAGCGGTGGACGTCGACCAGTTCGGGGGTGTCGGCCCGGTCTCTGGCGATCATTGCGAAAGCGCCGCCGGCGTCCACGGATTGCAGTTGGGCGTAGTCGCCGACCAGCAGCACCTTCGCGCCCGCTTCCTGGGCGAGGTGGGTGATGCGGTCCAGTGACAGGGTGCCGGCGAGGGAGGCTTCGTCGATGACGACGAGCTGACCCGCCTCGAAGGTGGTGCCGTGGAGGAGGTGGTTCTGCCACCACTTCGCCGTGTTCTCAGTCTCGATCCCGAGATCGTCGGCGAGGACCTGGGCGGCAACCGCTGACGGGGCCAGGCCGACGACCGAGCCGGGGCCGTGCTCGGCTTCCCAAGCGCGACGGAGCGCATTCATGGCGGTGGTCTTGCCCGCCCCGGCGGGACCGACAAGCACGTCGAGCACCCGTCCCGACACCGCGATGCGGGCCAAGGCGTCGGCTTGGTCGTCGCCGAGCATCAGGCCGTCCGCGTCGGGTCTGGCGGTGATCTTCTCGACCGTGGCAAGCGGCACCGTCGGCCCGGCCAGGTTGGCAGCTCGTTCGAGGAGTCTGTCCTCGGCAGCAAGCTGGGACTCGGAGGTGAACACGGTAGAGCTCTTCGGACGGAACACTGAGGTGCCGTCAGGCCGACGGAACACGACCGGCGAGGCCGCGAGTTCGGGCGGGGTCAACCGAAGCGAGACGAGCTCGGCGGCGTCGGTGACCATCGCGACGATGGCTTCCCGATCCTGCATGGTGGCGAATCGCCAACCCATTGTCTGCCGGGATGCCTCGGCCATGAGATTCCACCGTCGCCAGGTCGAGCGCTTCTCGCCGACCACCTCGACGACTGAACGCCCAATCTCGCCGATCACGTCGAGCGGCACGTCGTCGGCGCGCAGCAGGAGCGGTTTGTCGTTGTCGGTCATCTCGCGTGCCCACGTCGTCGCGTCCCGATCGAGGGTCTTGGACGCGCGATCCCGCCACTCAGCGGTCAGGTCAGCCAAGGATCGGACCTGCTTCTCAGGCCTCGTAGCCAGCGTGGCCTGGGCTCGCAGTTTGAGGATCGTCGCGTTCGATGGTTGGTGTCCGTGCTGGGCAACGTACTCGGCGATGAGCCGGTTCTTCTCGGCGTCGATGTGGCGAGCGCGGGTGGAGAACTCCGCGACCAGTTCCTCCGGCACGCCGGTGATAGCCCACGCTGGGTTCCGGTCCCGCCCCATCTCGCGGGCCTCCCACGAGACGCCGAAGGTGCGCGTCATGTGGTCGGCGAACGCAGCTTCGTGCAGTTCGGAGAGCGCGACGACGGCGGCGTGCATCGGTCTGCCGTCGAGCGATCGCCATTTCCCATCGAGGACGGTCTTGGCCTTGTTGCTGATGACGACGTGCGTGTGGAGGTGGGGGTCGCCGGCGCGGGAGTCGAAGTGATCGAAGGCGGTTGCGATGAGCCCGGTGACATCGACCTGTGCAACCGCGCCGTCACCGGCGGTTGCACCCGTGCGTGTGGCTGCAACCTCGCGCTCCATGAACGCAACCACCTCCGCAACCGCTCGATGATGCGCCTCCGCGATCAGCGCTTGGACCCCGGCGTCGGCAACCGCCCACAACACGCTCGCGGACTTCGGGATCGAGAAGGTGAAGTCGAAACCCGCCACCGCACGGCGTGTGCTGCGGGCAGTCTCCTCGGCAACGATCTGCGCGACAGCCTCACCCTTGGCCCCAGGTGTCATCGTCGACTCAAGGCCTGCGATCCGTGCCTCGATCCGCTCGTTCTGGCTCTTGTACGTCGCGAAGCCCAAGCCGAGTTTGTCGCCGGTGATTGGATCACAGCCCGTGCCCATCAGGAGCTGGAGCTGGTCTCCTGATACTCGGTCGCCCACCTGAATCTCGCCCTTGCCGAGGGCCGCTACACCCGCGCCAAGCCAGCGACCAGGCGGGGTGCCCTCCTCCATGTAGTAACGAGTGAGCGGCGTCGAGAGCGGCCGGTTGCCGTCGGCGGCCACGACCGTCTTGAGCAGGTACTTGTAGCCATCACCCGCCGACATCACGCGCATCGAAACCGTCATGCTCACCTCCGCTCCTGCCGGGCAGGTGAGCATCCGCACCCGGTGACTTCTACGGCGGTAATGCCCGGATCAACCTCGACCTGCAAGACGCGTGTGACCTCCGAGTGCGGTTGGAGCGAAGGCCGGAGGTAGAGGACCTCGGGCGGCAGGCGCGTGTGGGTGTCGTGCACCTGACAGGTGACCAGCTCGACATCAGCTTCGTGACGAGGCGATGCCGGGAACGACCGTCACCGGAGCGCACTTCATGCACGACCTCGACGCCAGCGGCGACTCAGAACTCAGGATCGGGTCGCTGTTCAGCGGCTACGGCGGCCTCGATCTCGCCGTCGAGCACGTCTTCAACGCCAAGACCGTGTGGTTCTCAGAACTCAACGAGCCCGTCGCCCGCGTCTTCTCCCACCACTGGCCCGGCGCGCCGAACCTCGGCGACATCACGACCATCGACTGGAGCCGGGTCGAGCCCGTGGACATCCTCATCGGCGGGTTCCCCTGCCAAGACGTGTCCACCGTCGGCAAGCGCGCCGGCCTCGCGCCAGGAACACGCTCGGGGCTCTGGGCACACATGGCCGTGGCCATCGACGCGCTCCAGCCCGAATGGGTCGTCATCGAGAACGTCCGCGGGCTGCTGTCCTCACCCGCGATACGGCCACCCTCAGAAGGAGACGACCATGACCGACGCAACCCGGACGATGCAACCCCGACGGCGCAACCCTTCGCGGCATGGAACCCGACCCGTGGCATCTGGGAGACAACGCAGCTCGACCTCTACGGGCTCTCGGCGCCGTTCTCGGCGATCTGGCCGACCTGCGGCTGGATGCACGATGGATCGGCCTACCGGCTTCCCTTGTCGGAGCTCCTCACCAACGCTTCCGCATCTTCGCCCTCGCCCGGCGCACTGTTCCGCACCCCGCTGGCGACGGACTCATCGCGCGGCGGAGAGACTCTCGACCAGGTGCGAGCGAGACGAGGGACGATCGCGCTGTCGCACCAGATCATCGACTTCGCGCTCCACGGACCGGCTGGCTCACCGAGCAGGAGAGCCGAGTCGGAGACGCTGTGGTCCCTGATCGACGGACTGTTCAGCGCTGGGGAAGCTACGCCGACGCCATCGCCCGGTGGGAACACATCACCGGACGCCCCGCGCCAGCGCCAGCCCTCCTGACCGACGCGGACGGCCCCCGCCCAGCACCCGCGTTCGTGGAGTGGCTCATGAGTCTGCCGACTGGATGGGTTACCGATACTGACCAGCTGACGCAGAATCAACAGATCACCGCGCTCGGCAACGGAGTGCTTCCGCTGCACGCTGTCGCTGCTCTGCGGACGCTGAAACTCTCGGGACGGTCGGGCGATCTCTAGTCGTCGTGCGATGCGGCGGGCAGCAGCGCGGATAGTTCGGGGGTGCCGTAGGTGAGGAAGACCAGGTCAGCGTCGTCGCTCTCATCCCATGTAGCACGGTCGAACGTCACCGGCAGCGGGGCGAGCGGCGACGGGTCGAAGTATTCCTCGATGTCGTGCACGCCATCGTCTTTTCGGAAGGACAGAGCTGAGAGTGCTTCCGCCGGAGGCTTGAGCCAATACACCCGAGGACGGGAAGGGTCGGGCTCGAAGGCATCACTGGTTAGGCCGTTCGCGGTGAGTACACGTTCCAGGTCTCGCAGAGATGTACCGCCCTCCAGCGTTGGCGGCTGCTTGATCCGACCGTCACCGCCGGGTTCGCCCATGTCGTCGTTGCCGACAGGCTCACTCTTGATGTCCTCGACCTGCTGGCGAATCTGTCCGACTTCGGAGTCAATCTCGGTGGTCGTTGCGTGGCCAGTCAGTGCCAGACGCTCGATAGCCTTCTCAATATTGGCGAGCACTGGGGCTGCGTCGCCCACGATGTCGGTGAAGTCGCCATAGTCCTCGGCGATGCCCTTGTACACCTGCTCCTCAACGGTGTCAGCGTAGAAATAGTTGCTGATGCGGATGTCCTTGTACGACGCGCCGATGCGATCGACGCGCCCGATTCGCTGCTCGACACGCATGAGGTTCCAGGGCATGTCGTAGTTGATGAGTCGCCCGGACGTTTGCAGGTTCAGACCTTCACTCATGGAGTCTGTACCGATGAGGACTTCAAGCTCGCCACTGCGGAACCTGGTCTTGATCTCCGACTTCGTAACCTCGGTCCAGCTTCCAGACTCGACGTTGTAGACCTCCCCACCTCGGCCCGAGTAGCAGCCGAGGCGGCGGTACCCCGCTGTGAGAAGCCGCTCGCGGACGTAGTCCATCGTGTCGGCGTACTGGGTGAAGACGACGACAGAGGAGTACGTGTTCAGAGCCTCGGTCACGTCGGCAACAAGTTTGCTCGCTTTGCTGTCTTCGCCCGTGATGCTATCGAGGTCTTGGAGGAACGACTTGAGCTCTGCGATTTCGTCACGGAGGCGGTCGGCTCTCGTGTCGAAGGCCTCTGGCTCGAACAGCGAACCTTCGACATCTACGTTGTCGTCGTCGGTGAGCAGCTCGGCGAGGTTCTTGCCGTTCTCCAACACACTCAGGCGACGGCGAAGAGACCGTTTGATCGCTTCGAACGAGGAGGTCAGTCGGCGGCGATAGACGGTCATGATGAACCCGAGCGCCTGATTTCCAGCCTCGGCCATGTAAGCGTTGTAGTGGCGGCGGATGTACCCCTCGATCCGCTCGTACAGGCGTCGCTCGTTCGGTTGTAGCGGGATGAACTCGTCCTTGACGTGGCGATACGGGATCACCACGTCGTCAGGGATGATCCCGGCTGCCTGGTAGTCGCGCATGGTCTTTCGGGTGTTGCGGAAGACACGATCCCGCATCGGAGTGTGGCGACGGAGCCACTTGTCCATCCACTCGGAGGTCTCGTTCGGGAACTTGGCCTTCAGGTCCGCACTCGGCGGGTTCCCGGCTAGAGCCGTGACCACGTACGCGCCCGTCCAGCCGAGTGCGTCGTCGATCTCCTGTTCGAGGTCAGCGTCCCGCTCGGCCTGTGGGTCGGCGAAGTAGTCCTCCAGCATCGCGCACAACAGGTCCCAGTGCCGGTGCATCGGGTCGATTGCCAGCAGCTTGAAGTACCGAATGAAGTCCTCGGCGCTGACGCCCCACCGACCCTTGAGCCCGAGCAGGGAGATCAAGTCCCAGGCTTCATGTGGGTTCATCTGCATCGGTGTTGCCGTGGCGAGGTACAGCGCCCGCCACATCTCCTTGTCGCGCATCTCTTGAAGTAGCGCCAGCAATGAGTTCGGAGTGTCGGTCGGCTTGGAGCCGCGGCGACGGGCGTGATGCGCCTCGTCAACCAGGACAACATCCCACGGACCCGCGTCGAGTATCTGCCGCCGGCGGTCGCGACGCCGAGCAAGGTGCGACGAAGCGAGCACGATGGGAAACGCGGACCACGGATTCGCGTTCGGATCGACCGGGATCGGCGCATCGTAACGATCTACGAACACACCCTTGTCGAAGCGGGCAACATCGAGGTTCATCTTCTCGTGGAGTTCCTCTTGCCACTGCTTCATCACGGAGGCGGGGACAAGCAGCAGCGCCTTCTTCGCCCGGCCTGACGTGAAGAGTTCGCGGAGGACCATGCCCGCTTCCACGGTCTTGCCGAGACCAACCTCGTCCGCGAGCAGGTAGCCGCGCGGGTAGGTGCTCACGACACGGCTGATGAGCTCCGCTTGGTGCGGGAGAGGCCGCGCCCATGCCGATCCGACGCCCGTCCAGGGTGATTCGGTTGGTGCATCGCGCAGTGCGACGAGCTCGTCCCATGCTGCCTCGACATCGAACTCCTCGGTGTCGTCTTCGGACGAGGTCGGAGCATCCAAAGGCGGCAACACAACGCCGGGTGGAAGCGGCGGGGCCTCGGGAGCGTGCTCGATGAGGTGCTTCCGCACGGCCGACGGCAGGTCTATGACTGCCCAACCTGCATCAGCGTTGTCGGTCCAGTGCTTCTCGAAGTCGAGCACCTTGTGGACACCCAGGTAGTCCCAGATCGGCACATTCCAGGATGGGTAGGCGTCGAACGTCTCATGGTTCCTCGCCCAGGCCGTCACCGACGAGTTGTTCGATCCGTTGAAGGCGACTCGATTCCCGTACCGATCCGCGAATATGCCGTACTTGGTGTGGAAGTATCGTCCCGACTGTAGGTGCGTCAGCAGCTCACCGTCTTCTCCCCTCGGGACACCGACACGAATCTCAAGCCTGTCCGTGGCGACCATCCACGCAAGCACGCTCAGATGCTCGCTCTGCACGATCCGCGTCCCGGCAAGGTCCGGATCAGCGAGCAGCCTCGCCGCCACTACGTCGTCGAGCGGCTTGCCCTCGATGACGGCGTCCACGTCTCGCTGCGCGAGTTGCGCACCGACGATGAGGCGCATCTTCCCACCGTTCGCGAGGAAATGGGCGGTGCCCTGTGCCGCGTACTGAAGCTCGGACGCTGACCAGTAGCCCACGGCTCTGTCGTAGGTCACCGCCCGAGACAGCAACGGCAAATAGAACGTCTCGAACGGGTGGTCGTCCGGCGAGTAGGTTGCTCCCAGATCAACAAATTGGAACGAATCCGGCGACGAGATAGAGTCGCCCGAGAACAGCTCAGGACTCCCCGGTCCGCCATGTGGCGCCGGCAATCCAGGTGGTAGAGCGTCGCTGTCGTCCGGGGTCATGTCACTCCACGTCGAACAGCGTGTTCTCGTTGGGGTCTGCCAGAGCGGCCATCTCCTCTGCCTCCGGCAACACGACATCCTCGAAGTACAGGGTGCAGAGCGTGTCGATGAGCCCGGCCTCACGCACAACCCAGGCGCCCTTCACCTTGGTCCGCGGGATCGCATTCGCCAGACCTTGCAGCGTGGAAACGAATCCACTGTCGCTTGTGTATCCATGACGATCAAGGAAGCGCTTGGCGGCCTGTTGACCGTCTACCTCAGCAATGTAGAGCGCAGTGTCAACAGCGTCGATGATGTACTCGAAAGAGGATGCTTCGGGCGTTACCCCGGGAAGGCCCGAGTCAGCACCGCGGCGCAACCGTTCCTTCGGCGTTAGCAGTGTGACTTTCCCGGACGACTTCGACACGATCTTTGCACGCTCCAGGTCGTCCACATCTAGGCCCCCCACGGCAAGGGCAAGCAGTCTGGCCGTATCAAACGGGAACTCCCGCGCGCCGAACGTGTCCCACGCCAACAGGACGAAGTCAGTGAGGCCATCGACCTTCGCCGCCTTTCCAACAAGGCGGGATCGGCGAAGGTCTACGATCTCCTCACGAGCCAAGGCGAGAGCGTCTTCAGGACGGAGCAGTTGGTCGCGTCCATCTGCGTCCGGAGTGGACGAGTAGACAGGCCAGTTCTGCGAGATGACAGACAGCGTTGGTCCGTATGTTGAGAGCAGTAGGTCCACGCCGTCGATACCGTCATGCTGGAACCTCGTTGCTGCATCACGTGCTGCGAGACGAATATCCTGCTCGATGTCATCCAGGTACGTTCGGTGTTCTGTCTCCCGATCCTCCCGCTTGCGACACACGAGCATGATCGTCGATGCCGCCGAGTTCATGTTCGCTTGATGGAGTGAGGTCTCGGCCTCCGTGTTCACGGGCCACGAGGTCTCGATGGTGAAGCCGGCCTGCAGCAAGCCCATGCCGAGGGTGTCCCACGCCTCGGCTCGTTTGTGAGTGAACATCACCGAGAGGACTCCGTCGTCTGCCAACACTCGTCGGGACTCGGCGAAGATAGAAGTCATTTTCGACTCATAGTCAAGATCGGCGAGTTCGTTCTTGCGTCGTCCCATCGCCGCGAAACGAGCTGGGTTCGCCACCGCCTCGTTGTCCTTGTCGGTGAGTTCATCCCGGAAGTAGTCAGGAACGAGACGCCCCAGCGTGCGCTTCTCCCAGACGTAGAAAAAGTCGGCGAGTTCTGCATACATCACGTTGTTGTAGTAGGGCGGGTCCATGCAGATATGCGTCACCGAGCCGTCATCCAGTGGGAGGCTTGCCGCGCTACCTTGAGTAACCGTGACCTGACGCTCAAGTCGGTCGTTCATGCCGAGCTCTGCCGATCCGGTCTCGTCGAGCAGGCGGGCGATCCCACCGTAGGCATCTGTTAGTTGGTCGAGGCACCACGAGTAGAGGGCGGTTGCGCCTTCGAACTCGGCGAATGTCCACTTGAACGCGAAGTCATGCCTCTCGAAGACGCTTCGCATCACTTGCTTTGAGACGTGCCATGAGCCAAGTCTCGAATTGTAATTGAGGGCCTTGCCCTGCATCAGAGCCAACTCGAAAAGCACCTGGTCAGCAGCCTCGCCGAGAGCCTCGCGCACTTCGGGCACGAGGCGCGCGAACTCCTCACCAAACGTGCCATGTACGAGCGCTTGGCGAGGAGTGAAGAAATCTACCCAACGATCGAGACCGTAGTGTTTGGGGCGCAGATCGTTCCCTTCAGGAAACTCCTCGGTGGGCAGGATTCCGGCATCAAACCACTCGTCTTTCAGTGCGTCGAAAGTGCGATTCGCAGCTTGCAGTGCTTGAAGGTCTGCCTCATTCGGCGCCCGGAAGGTACGCTCACCAGATGGCTTTCGGACTGCCACGGCGTAGAGCAGTTGGCTCATATCGCCGCTCTGAGCGGCCGCCTTGATGTAATCACCATCGATAACCAGGTTGTCGTATGGAGAGACCGCCTTGCCTCGCGCCATTGTCCCGGTGCTGGCGTCGGCTTTGTCCACCTCGCGTCCCAGAATGACCTCGAAGCGTGGCTCCCTGAGTTCGATCCCCTCAACGGAGGTGACCATCCGGACCGCGGCCTCTTTCCCCGGTGCCTTGCGTAGCCACTTATCTGTCAGCAGTGGCACAAGCCGACCCGTGCGCGGGCAAGGGACAGCGTTCGCCCAGATGTAGGCGATGACGCTTTCCCCTTCGTTGAGCGGGAAGAACTCCTTGAGTCGCTTCTCCACTCGCTTGACGAGCACGTCGCCCCACTTCCTGATGTCAGGGAGCAGGTCGAGGCCGCGGGTTGCAGGTATCTCGACGCCTGCCTTCAGCACGCTGGCCGCGACTCCGTTGAGGTCGTTCGCGACGACAGGTAGCCCAAGTCGGCTCGCAGCCCAAGGAATTGATCCTCCACCGGCGGTCGGGTCAGCAATGGTCGGAAGCTCGCCCCAGGTGCGACGAAGAACGGTGTGGAGCAGGTCGATGTCTGAGCGCGACACTGCGTTTCGGAACGCCTGACGGTAGCCGTAACCGTTGCCCTGCAACTTCACGCCAGCAGCGTTGGCGGCATCGATCATGCGTCTTCCCTTGACGGGGTCACCCAGGATGCCGACGAGGCGAAGTAGCCATGCCCTGTAGGCCGATTCAGTGCGAACTTCCGGCGCGTCTGGGAACGATTCGGCCAACTCTTCGGTCCATGCCGGCATGACGCCCGCGAGTGCGACAGCAGCGGAGGCGACAAGTGGTCGACGGGCCCACCAGATGTGAAGGAACGAGAGCGGTGGTAGGGCTGAGGCCGCTCCGCGCTCTCGCCGTGACTCGATTCCGAGTTCTGCGACGGGTAGCCAGTCCTCGATGAGGACCCGTGGTCTTGAAGTGGTCACGTCGTGTCCTTAGTCGGCGAGGAGTGTTCGGAGTGCCTTGCGGGCGCGGTTGCCATCGAGTCCCATGCATTTGGAGTACCAGTAGTAGGTTTCCTCGACGCTCATGGCGTTGATTCCGGCGACGAGGGCCCGGACCCGTTCATGCTTGGCAATGGGCTGCGTCGTGAACAGCACCAGCGCAAGGCGGACTCCCTCGGCTTCGCCCAGGCGAATCGGTGCCTTCCGTTTGAAAGCCAGCACGCTCGGCTGGTGGCCTGCCTTACGGATCGCGACGAACAGCGCATCAACCACGCGTCCAGCTTGAACGGGTGTGGCTGTGCTGACCGGTGCCGTGATTGAGCTGCCGTTCTCGCCGTAGCTTTCTTCAAGCGTCACGCCGAAGGCTTCGCCTCGACCCGGCATTACCACGAGTCGGAACCCTCGGACGCCTTCGACCAGTGAGAGATGGGATGCGGGGCGGAACCGCTTGACCGCACTCACTTGGTCACCTCGGCCGTCATCGTGGTGCTCTTCATACCGAGGTTCTTGACGACCGTGTGAATCTGGCCGAACTGAGCGTCGGTGATGTCCAGAGCGGGGGCGAAACGGAAGACGAGGGTGACCTCCCCCGCTACCTTGTTCGCTCCGCCAATGGCCTTCTTCACATGGTTGTAGGCGGACTGGAAGTCTTGACGGTCTGCGGTGCCCTGGAACTGGACTCCGCCGTTGACTCCCTTGAACTCGGCGCGGATCGTCGCACGAACGGTGATGTGCTGCTTTTGCAGCATGCCGAGCGCTGCCACGGCGAGGTCGATGTCGCTGGTGCCTGAGGCCTCGTCGGCGGTG
This sequence comes from Gordonia sp. 852002-10350_SCH5691597, assembly GCF_001665715.1. Lineage (NCBI taxonomy): Bacteria > Bacillati > Actinomycetota > Actinomycetes > Mycobacteriales > Gordoniaceae > Gordonia > Gordonia sp. 852002-10350_SCH5691597. Next base: position 7,805 of record NZ_LZMO01000117.1, on the reverse strand, counting down.
ACCTTCAAGGTCATCGTGCTTACCGTCGGGACCGTGAAGTCCGAAATCTGATCGAGGAGGCTCTGCATTGCTGCACCGCCTGGGCCGGCTGCATTGAAGGTCTTCGAGTTCGGTGTGCGGGTCGGCACCTCGATCTCTTGCGCGTCGGCTGCTTCTCTGCTGAGGATGCGCAGGCCGTCGAGTCCCTTGTCCTTGATCGCGGATGGCGACAGCGCACGGACGCCCGGTGCGGGCTCTGCATCGAGGACAACGAACCACTTGTAGTCGCTGGCTTGTACCGCGGTGGCGAGCAGCTCCAAGACGTCGGTCTTGGTGGGCTCACCGCCGCACTGTGCTTCGAGGCGGGAGCGTATCTCGGCTCCGGTGAGGTCATCGTTGGTGATGACGGCACGCAAGTCGGTCTGGGTCGGCTTGCGAACGAGCAGGCCTCGTGACTGTGCTTCGGAAGCAGTCATCACCTCGGCGTCAGGCTTCATCTCGGGCGAGAACCCGGCCATCGTGCTTGCTGTGTAGGTCTTCCCCGTGCCCGCGTCGTAGTAGACCCAGTTCTCGTTCTTCACCCCATTGACGATCGCTTCACGAATCAGGTTTGGGTTGCGGACGATCTGGATCGTGTGGTCTGTCCAGAAGTAGTCGGCGATCGAGCGTGTGGTGGCGGAGCTTGTAGCGTGCCAGGTCTTCGACCGGAGGTACGAGGCGGTGAACGGACTGCTCCGAATCTTGTCCTCGTCTTCGAGCAAGCTCAATACCGCTGAGGTCGCATTCTTTGTGTCCCCTTGTGCCTGGGCCGGGAGCTCACGGTGGCGGAGGTACCCGGTCGCCTTGTCCCCAGAGGGAAAGTAGATGTGCTTGTAGCAGCGGGTTACCGCGATACGGGCGTTGAGCGTGGCTTCCTTGTTGTAGACCTCCACCTTCTTGCGAACTTCGTCGCTGAACTGTGCGAGTCGAGCGGCGTCGCTGGCGAGGTTGTTGGATGCGATCAAAGCTCGTGCTCGATCTTTCAGCACTTCGATTTGCTCTTCGTCGGGGACTGCGAACACCACGGCGTTGCGGTAAGTCCGCGGGCTGCCGACGGAGCCGACCTTGTCCAGCATCTCAACGACTGCGGAAGGTGGCTGCTCTGCGCCCTTCTGCGTGACGGCCACGACGTTGTAGTCAAGCACGACCACTCTCAGGCCTGCCTCGTCGTGGACCTCGGCAGGGCCCGACGGGAAGTGCACGGCTTTGGCGCCACCATCGTTAGCGAACGCGTTGCGGATGAGTGTGTCGACCATCGCCGCGACGGCGGTATTGGCGACGTTGCGCTTCTCGGTCTCGATGATGGCGTTGACGTTCGGTTCGATGTTGAAGCGCCATCGCCCACCATCGAAAGACAGATGCCAGAAGACCTTCTCGGATTCCGTGAGTGCCTTCTCGAAGATGGCGGTGTCTTCGCCTGGGCGGAGCGTGCCGACGATCCAGTCGTTGCGGCCGGCTCCTGCGGTCGCCACCATTTCAAGCGAATGTGTGAACACCGTGCGTGCGACGCGGGTGGTGTAGGCAGGTTTGCCGGGGAAGATATCAGTGTCCACTGCGGCGGAGTGCGACTGTTTGCCTGCGAAGTCTCCCTCGGCCACAGATGCGTACTCGGACCGTCCGAGACCATCGGTGAGATGGTTCAGCACCGGGTCGTTGTCGTAGTCGATGTCACCAACGTTGATGATCGCGGTGTCATCGTTCGTCGCGTAGATGTGTGCCACGACCTCAGCCAGCAACTTCAACGCGCCTCTTGCTCGCTGGAACTGTGTGATATTGCCCAGGCGCTTGTCCAGGACACGGACGAGCTCGGGGTGGAACGGGTACGTCTTGGTGACCAGCTCGCCGTAGGTCGCAGGGTGTTCGGCGCCGCCCGCCAACTGCTCGGTCTTGCCGAGTGTCTCGTACAGGTCTCGGTAGGCGTCACCAGCAGCAGTCGCCGCAGTCTGATCGACCGAGGCAAAGATGCGTTTCTTGAGGATTTCGCCGATTTCGTTGTCGTCGGCAGGGCGGATCACTGCGGACGGTTGCACGGCGCGGGTCAGTACGTCCCCGGTCTCTTCCGCTGCCTTAACGGAGGCGGCGTTCGCCGCGTCGGCCCGTTCTTTCTCGTCGCCGGTGAGGTCGCTGATCTCGGTGGTCTCTGCACCGAAGGCGTTGGTGGTGGCCGCCAGGGTGATGATGACTGAGACCCGATTGGTCGGGTCAGACGCGACCTCGAACAGGTTCCCCAGGAACACCGGGATTGCGCGGGCCATGCGACGCACGTCCTCGCTGCCCGAGGAGGACACCGCTCGCAGGTACTTGGCGATCTCGTCCACGATGACGATCGTTGGCCTGCCGCCGAACGCCGCCTTGATGGTGCCTGTTCCCGGCGCAGTGCGCTCGGCGTCATTGGCAGCCATCACGGAGAAGGCGTTGTCACCGATCTGTGCCGCCATCTCGCCCCACAGCGTGTAGGTGCGGTGGCCATCGGTGTCGACCCCGGCGGTGGGGTCGAGAGCGTCGCCGACGAGCGCGGCAACCTGAACAGCACCATCCGGAAGCAGGCTTGGGTCGATGAACTCTGCGATGTTAGCGGGTCGCGCCCCGCCGGCCAGGTGGTAGACCGCTGTGAGGCCGTGGGTCTTGCCGCCACCAAAGGAGGTGGTGGGCCGCAAGACTCCGTTCTCTCCTGCCGCGCCCTTCGCCCCAGTAATACGACCGAAGGTCTTGGTGAGAAGGGTCTTCAACCCGGAGGTCGGGTAGGTCTGAGCGAAGAATGCCTCGGCGTCCCCGTACACCGGGTAGTGCTCGGCGTCACGTACAACCTTGTCGAGCTGTGCTGCGAAGTGGTTGTCGGCGAGACCGCCCTGTAGCACGTCTTCTCGTGGCACACAGGCAGTGCGCAGCGGGATCAAACTCAAGTCGCTCATATGTCTTCCTTCTCAAACCAGCTGCAAGCGGTCGAGCTCGCACGATTCGCTACCTCGCGCGTCACTTGTCTCCCTCCGATGCAGCGTGGCCGTTTCGCACCCAGTCATCCACTTCGCTGGCCTGGAACTTCCAGAGGCGCCCGACCTTGTGCGCGGGCATGGCCTTCTCGGCGATCCAGGTGTACACAGTGTCTTTGGTGATCCCAAGGTGGGCGGCGATGTCGTCGGCAGACAGCCACGGCTCAGCCACGTTGGTCCTCCCTCGCTCCTTGGCCAGACAGGCCAGCAGTCGCAAGCCTACCGGAGGGGTGCCGTTTGAGTTGGGTTTTTGCGGGCGTGGTGGGTCAAGGCGGGTCGCGCCGGGCCGAGAGCCACGTGGTCACTATCTTCTGCCATCGGTCGGGGTCGGTGTTCCAGCAGAGTGTGTGGTCGGCATCGAAGGTCTCCAGTTCGACGAGGCCCGGGCGGGCGTCTCGAAGTGCTTGTGAGAGTCGGATGGGCACGGAGTCGTCTCGGGTGCCGTGGAGGATCAGCGTCGGCGTGGTGAGGTCTGCGGTTCGCGCGGTCCAGTCGAACGAGCGAAGTGCGATGCGGCCCGGCAACCCGACGGTACGCGCCAGTGGGGCGATGGTGAGCCACTGGATCGCGAGGTGTCCGGCTGCTGCGGGCAGTCCGCTGCGGACGCAGTTGGCCTTGATGACTTCGGTCCAGTTGAGGACTGGTGAGTCGAGGACGAGCGCGGCGATCAGCCATTCGTGTCGCGGATGGGCAGCGAGTTGGAGGGCGATGGCGGCTCCCATTGACCAGCCGAAGAGCACGATTCGTTGGGCTCCTCGTCGGACGGCGTATCCGATGGCCTCGTCAACGTCCGCGGTCTCGGTGTGGCCGAGGGTTGATCGGCCGGTGCCAACGCGTGGCCCTTCTACTGTGTTGCGGTAGCTGACGACGAGGGAGGTGTAGCCGAGTTCGGACGCGGCGAGGACGCCGCGGAATGTGCCGGCGTGGGTGCTGCCGAGGCCGTGGATGTGGATCGCCCAGGTCGAAGGGTCGCCGTCGATGCGCCAGGCCGGGCACGATCCTGCCGGGGTGGTGATGGTGATGTCGCGGGCGTGGAGTCCGGCGTCGGCTGGGGTTGCGAAGTAGATGCCGCTCCATGAGGCACGGTCGCCGTCCTTCGGTCTGAGGCCAGGTGCAGTGCCTGTGATCCTGCGGGCGACGCGGGTGGGTCCGCGATCGATGACCTCGGTGGAGAGTTGCGCCCAGCCGCCGTGCTCGAACCAGAGGTTGTAGATGCCGTGCGCGGTGGTCTGCTCGGTTCGGTCGAGCACGATGAGGTCGCCGTTGTCGCCGTGTTCGACCCTGCGGATGGTGAGGTCGAACGTGCGTGGGCCGACGGGTGCGGTGAGCCGCCGCGCGATGCTCCACCCGAGCCCGCCGGCTGCTGCTGCCGCGATCCCGCTGCCGAGGGCGATGCGCCCGATCACGATTCACGCTCCTCGACATTCGGGACGGGCAAGGCCGTCGCGACGGTGGTGTCGTTTCCGACGAGGTGACTCTCGGCTCGTTCGAGTAGGTCGCGGTCGTCGGTGCTGATGTCGAAGGTGATGCGGGGGTCGATCATCGCGTCGCGGATTTCGACGATCTCTCGGTGGAGGTGCCCTTCGGGGTCTTCGCTGTTGGCGGCGAGGGGGTCGGCCTGGCTCAGCCCGGGCCGTGCATGTGTCGCTCGGAGCCAGAGCGGCTCCAACTGCGCCGTGAAGGAGATCGTGTGCCGACGCCGGGCGCGGTTCTGGGCGCGGCGAACGGCGGGCTGGACCGCGAATCCGGCGCAGAGGAACACGAAGGTGAGGACGGAAAGCGGATCATAGGCGGCCTGGATGGCGTGCATGAGGTGGAGGTGGCCGGTTGCGTGGGCGATGTCCAGGACGATCACGGCAAGGCAGAGCGCGACGCCAAACGCTGATCCCAGACTCAACAGTGCGGCGGGCAGGCGCTGAATGCCGGCGCTGTCGCGATACTGCCGTGTGGCGAGGACGAGCATCGTCGCGATGACAAGTGCCCCGTAGCTGAAGTTGATGATCGAGTAGACCGCTGCTGCGGGTTGCGCGCCGAGATCACTCATGAATCGTGTCGTGGTGGTGCCGCGATGGATGAACAGGAATGCTGCCGTGATCGCGAGTAGCGCGACGAGCAGGACGGGCGCGCTGACGGCGGCGCGGACGAGCCTGGGCCGGTACTTGCCGGACTTCATGACGCCGCGTCCGAGGAAGAACAGCCCAGTCATTAGCAGGGCGTCCGCGATCAGCGTCGCGATGTTCGTGCCGCCGAGGAGCGGATCGACGACCGTGTAGATTCCATCGACGTTCAAGGTCATCGCGATGGCGATGGTGAAGGCGGCGCGGGTGATACTTCTGTCGGTGCGTTTGCGGCGGAAGATAAGCAGGCTCGCCACGAGCGCCCACATGAGCGTAGCGACGAGCATCTGGATCATCCGAATATCTCCGAGAAGGCCGACTCTGCGAACACTGATCCTCGGATGCCGGCGGCGAGCTTGTCGGCGAGGGACTCGGCTGCGATCTCAGTTTCGCTGTCAAGGTCTTGCCGCCGGAGCAGGCGTCCACGGGTGTACGGCGGGATATTGGGCAGCAGCGCCTCGTCGACGGTGCAGTCATCGCCTTCGCAATGGCCGAGGATCATGTGCGCGAACTCGTGCAAGACGAACTGTTGGCGGTGGAGTGTCGAGTCGGTGCGGGCGTGGAGCACGAGGTCGTCGGTCTCGGTTGCCAGCCAGAGCGCGCAGAGGCCGTCGTGCGTGTCGAGGTCGGCGAGCTCGATGACGCGGAGCCTGCGGTGCCGCTGGTCCTGGACAGAGCGGAGGAGCTCGTCGAAGGTGAAGGTATTGCCGAGCTGAAGGCTCGCCACGGCCGCCGATACGGCCTGTTCTATGTTCACGGTTCGCCCCTCTCAGTGGGGAGCAGCGACCGGTATCGGCTTCGCCTTGCGCGACACCTGTCAGTGCTCAGGCGTTGGTGTCATTTCCTCATCCAGGAACTTGGTGATGGCGTGGAGTGCTTTCGGCGAGATGTCGCCGAGGGTGCGCGCTGCGTAGGACTTCACCTTCGCGGCACGCATGGAGCGAACCAGGTCGAGCTGTGCTGAGACCTTCTCGGGAGTGGCGGCACCGTCCTCGCCGAGCAGGAACGCAGCGTCCACGTCGAAGAACGCGGCGAGACCCTCGAAGACGGCGGGGTCTTGGACGTAGCGGTGGCCGTTGATCATGTACGTCCAGCGCGACCGCGACAGGTTGGTGCCTCGTTCGTGGAGGTAGTCGGCGATCTGCGAGTAGGTCGGTTCCGTGCCGGACTCGGCGACGGCGACGTCCATCAGGAGCCGCAGACGTTTGGCGAGGTCTTCGGCCGCAGCCTGGCTCTCGTCTTCGGTCATGACGGTGACCCCCTTCCCTTCGCGATGGGCAAGGCATCGATGTAGTCCACCCGGAGGGTGGTTGTGCATGCTCAACCGTACTCGTTGAGCATGCACAAATCAAGGCTTGCGCATGCTCAACGGTCGATGTTAGAACAGGACTCCGGGACACTTTGAGCATGCTCAATGCTCGGTTCCGGTCTCGGCTCGGGCTGCCTCGAGGGGGTGAACGATGTCCAGCTCACGGTTCGGGCGCGGGTGTTCGCGCCTACCTGTCAGGTGTACCGCCGCGCGCAACCTTGGCGCGGCCCGCCGAAGAGGAGACCGGAGCATGGCATCGAACGAGGACGCCCGCGCGGCGCGAGAGGCGAAGCTCGACGAGCTGCACGAGAAGCTGACTGGCGCGGTCGAGTCGCTGGTCTCGGGTGATGACTGGCGGCAAGCGCTCGCCTTCGCGGCACGGTTCCGGTCGCGGTCGTTCAACAACACAATGCTGATCTGGGTGCAGCACGAGGCCGCGTTCGAGGCAGGCCGGGTGCCTGAACCCTTCCCGACTCTGGTTGCCGGGTACCGGCAGTGGCAAGGGCTTGGGCGGCAGGTGATGAAGGGTCAGCCGGGCTACATGATCTTCGCGCCGGTGACGGGCCGGTTCGCGTCCTCCCATCCTGCCGATCCGAACTCCTGGCGTCGCCTGGGGCCGCGCGAGAAGCAGAAGGTCAACGAGGTGGTGCGCTCGCGGATGGTCGGAGTGCGGCCGGCCTACGTGTGGGATGCCTCACAGACCGACGGCGAGCCACTGCCGATGCCGCCGACGCCGACGCTGCTCGAAGGCGAAGCACCTTCGGGGCTGTGGGAGGGGCTGGCCGGGCAGATTCGCGGCGCGGGGTTCGAGGTGCTGCGGGTGCCGCACGAGGGGATGATCTCCGGCGCGAACGGCATGACCGATTACGAGGCGCGCACGGTCGCGGTGCGGGAGAACATGGACCCTGCTGCGCAGGTCAAGACGCTCGCGCACGAGCTGGCGCATGTGCTGATGCACGATCCCGACGATGAGGAGGCGCGGCAGCATCGCGGCATCCGCGAGGTCGAAGCCGAGTCCGTCGCGCTGATGATCGGTGCGGCGCACGGCACGGACACTGCCGGGTACACGATCCCGTACGTCTCGACCTGGGCCGCCCGCGTGGACGGCCAAGAGCCCGTCCAGGTGGTGCAGGCCACCGGCGAACGGGTGCGGAAGACCGCACTGGCGATCCTCGACCAGCTCGACACGCTCCAGGTCGGCGACGGCACACCACGCGGACGATCCGCCTCCACCGCAGACGCAGCGGTGCGGGAGGTGCGCGGACTGGGGGTGTCGCGGTCGAGGCCGGGCGGGGCTCCGTCGCCGACCTGGAGCGTGTCGAGCTGGTCGAGGATCGCCAGTGCGGTCTTCCGCACCCGTTCGCCGGTGGC
>NZ_LZMO01000116.1:0-18028 GCF_001665715.1 Gordonia sp. 852002-10350_SCH5691597 | reverse complement strand
TCGCGCCAGGAGGGATAGCTGCCGGGGTTGTCGGATTTCAGCGATTACGAGGGAGGGGACGCCGGAATGGCGACAAAGAAGATAGTCAAGTTCGTCGACGATCTCGACGGTTCTGAATTGGACGAAGCGGTGACCGTGGTTTTCGGCCTGAACGGAAAACAGTACGAGTTCGACACGTCACCTGCGCATGCGAAGGAATTCGCACAATCGCTTCAGAAGTATCTTGCAATTTCTCGCGTTGCGGATGGTTCGGGCAACGGGCACCCGTCCAAGCGGGCGCACCCCAGGACGCAGGCTATCCGCGCCTGGGCACGCGAGAACGGTTACGAGATCAGCAACCGCGGTCGCATCTCGTCGGAGATCGTGTCGGCATTCGAGGGCGCGGTCTGAATTTGCGGCTCGTGTCGCATCGTCGGGACTAACGTGGGGGTCATGGCGACCGATAAGCAAATCCACGAACACATCAACGACCTCATCGCCGAGGAGCACGAACTACGCGCCAAGGTGGGCCGCGGCGACATCACGCCCGACGAGGAGAACTCGCGTCTGTCGCAGGTCGAGGTGTCTCTCGATCAGGCCTGGGATCTCTTGCGGCAGCGTCAGGCCAAACGGGACGCAGGCCAGGACCCTGACGCTGCGGCAACCAGGCCGGCCGATGTCGTCGAAAAGTACCTGGACTGAGCGACGAGAAGAGCGTTCGATGGCGAGCTACGACGACACGTTCGCGCGCAGCGTCGACGATAGGGAGAACTTTTGGCTGCAGGCAGCAGCCGACGTCGAATGGTCGGTTCCGCCAACCGTGGCACTCGACGATTCGACAGCGCCGATGTATCGCTGGTTCCCCGACGGTCGGCTCAACACCTGTTACAACGCGCTGGACCGGCACGTCGCCGCGGGGCACGGTGACCGTCTCGCCCTGATCTGGGACTCCGCGATGGTCGACGAGATCCGCGAGTACACCTACGCCGAGCTGCTGGTGGAGGTCTCGCGATTCGCCGACGTGCTGCGCCGCCGGGGTGTCTCTCGCGGCGACCGGGTCATCATCTACATGCCGATGATCCCCGAGGCAGCGATCGCCATGCTCGCCTGCGCGCGGCTCGGTGCAGTGCATTCGGTGGTGTTCGGCGGCTTTGCCGCCCCCGAACTCGCCACACGCATCGACGACGCCGAGCCGGTTGCGATCGTGACCGCATCGGGCGGCCTCGAGCCGGGACGCAGCGTCGAGTATCTGCCGATGGTGGCAAGCGCCCTTGACCTCTCCGACAGCGCTGTCTCGACGGTCATCGTGAAGGATCGCCCGCAGGTGGCGGGTTCTGCCGCCGACCATGGCTCGTCCAGCAATGAAGGGGGCTCGTCGAGTAATGAAGGGCGCGACTGGCTCGATTGGGATGCCGAGATGGAGACGGCAGGTCTCACCGAAGCCGTCGACGTCGCGGCGACCGACCCGCTCTACATCCTGTATACGTCGGGTACCACGGGAAAGCCCAAAGGCGTTGTGCGCGACAACGGCGGGCACGCTGTCGCACTGACCTGGTCGATGGCGAACATCTACGACATCGGTGCGGGCGACATCTGGTGGACGGCGTCGGACGTCGGGTGGGTTGTCGGCCACTCGTACATCGTCTACGCGCCGCTGCTCGTCGGCGCGACGACGGTGATGTACGAGGGCAAACCGGTTGGCACACCTGATGCGGGAGCCTTCTGGCGAGTCATCGCCGAGCACCGGGTCAAGGCGCTGTTCACCGCGCCGACCGCGATCCGGGCGATCCGCAAGACCGACCCGGACGCGAGACTTCTTGATCAGTACGACATCTCGTCACTCCGCTCGCTCTTCGTCGCGGGTGAGCGGCTCGACCCCGACACGCTCGCCTGGTCGTCGAACGTGCTCGGTGTGCCGGTGATCGACCATTGGTGGCAGACCGAGACCGGATGGGCGATCGCGGCCAATCTGCGTGGGCTGCAACCGATGCCGGTCAAGGCGGGATCGGCGACCGTCGCCGTCCCGGGCTTCGGAGTCGGTGTCGTCGACGCCGAGGGGAACGTCGTCGATGCGGGCGTCGAAGGCAATATCGTGATCGCACTGCCGTTGCCACCGGGCACACTGACCGGACTGTGGGGCGACGAAGAGCGTTATCGCAGTTCGTATCTCAACGCCTTCCCCGGCTACTACCTGACCGGCGACTCCGGATACATCGATCACGACGGCTACATCTTCATCCTCGGACGATCCGACGACGTGATCAACGTCGCCGGGCACCGACTGTCGACCGGAAGCATCGAGGCCGTCGTGGCGTCGCATCCCGCGGTCGCCGAATGCGCCGTGATCGGCATCCACGACGACCTCAAGGGTCAGCGTCCGAGTGGCTACGTCGTGCTCAAGTCGGGTGTCGAGATCGAACCCGACACGCTGCGTGACGAACTGATCGCGAAGGTCCGCGACGAGATCGGGCCGGTGGCGACGTTCCGCGACGTGACCGTGGTTGCCGCGCTACCGAAGACACGGTCGGGCAAGATTCTGCGAAAGACCATGCGGCAGATCGCCGATCATCAGGAGTACGCCGTGCCGTCGACCATCGAGGATCCGAACGTCCTGGCGCGACTCGCGCAACAGATCGGACAGTGACATCGCGGACTTCGCGCCCAGGGGCGACGGCTCGATAGATCCCGACGCGCCGGCCGACCGGCCTCTGCACCTGCAGTTCGGAGCGATCGCACTGGTCTTCCTCGGCGGGATCTGCGGAACTGGTCTGCGCTACGTGATCGAGGAGGCATTTCCCACGGTCGGCACGGGATGGCCGTGGGCGACGTTCGCGATCAATGTCAGCGGCGCGTTCGTGCTCGGCGCGTTGCTGGAGTTCTTGGCGCTCGCGGGCCCCGACGACGGCTGGCGTCGCACTGTGCGTGTCTTTGCGGGCACCGGCCTCTGCGGGGCCTTCACGACGTATTCCACGTTCGCGCTCGAGACCACCCAACTCGGCGATCACGGCGCTCCCGGGGTGGCGATCGCGTATGCGGTGGTCAGCGTCGTGCTCGGTGTGCTCGGCGCCTGGGCGGGCATCGTCGTGGCGGGAACCGCGGGTCGACGACGTGCGGTGCGACGAGGCGGTGTGTCGTGACGGTGCTGGCGATACTCCTCGCGGGTGCGCTCGGGGCCGTGGCGCGGTTCGTCGTCGATGGTGCGATCAAGCGGTGGCGGAACACGACGTTCCCGTGGGCGACGTTGATCATCAACGTGTCCGGCTCGTTGCTGTTGGGTGTGCTCGCGGGGCTGGTGATCTACCACGGGGCGCCGAGTGAGCTGCAGGCCATCGTGGGCACCGGATTCTGCGGCGGCTACACGACTTTCAGCACGGCGAGCGTCGAGACGGTGCGTCTGGCCGAGCGGCGCGCCGGTGGGCTCGCGCTGTGCAACGCGGTGGGCTCGGTGGCGGCGGCCACTGCGGCCTGCGCCGTCGGGCTCGCGCTCGCGTGGGCTGTGTGAGGGGCCGGGAAAGAGTCGAGCCCTGCGGCACCGTGGCGCCGCAGGGCTCGTGACTCGTCGAGACTCAGTGTCTCACTTGAGTTCTGCGCTGCTCTTGTTCAACACGCGGCGCGCGATGATGAGCTGCTGGATCTGCTGGGTGCCCTCGAAGATGTCGAGGATCTTCGAGTCGCGGGCCCACTTCTCGAGTAGCAGCCGCTCCGAATACCCAAGCGTGCCAGTCAGTTCGACGGCCTTGTTGGTGACGTCGGTGACGGTGCGGCCGGCCTTGGCCTTGGCCATCGACGCCTGCAGCGAGTTGGGTTCCTTGTTGTCGGCCATCCACGTGGCGCGGATCGTCATCAGGTAGGAGGCCTCGAAGTCGGACTCCATCCGGATGAACTCGGCAGCGGCGGCATGCTGGTTCTCGGCAGGCTTGTCGTAATCGATCTCGATGCCCGCCTCCTCGAGGATGCGACGCAACTCCTCCAGGGCGGCGCGCGCTACACCGATGGCCATACCCGCGACGAGTGGGCGGGTGTTGTCGAAGGTCTGCATCACCCCGCCGAAACCCTTTTTCGTATCCACCTCGGGGCTACCGAGCAGATTCTCCTTGGGGATGCGGCAATTCTCGAAGCGGATCACCGCGGTGTCGGAGACGCGGATACCGAGCTTGTGCTCGAGCCGCACCACCTCGACGCCCGGATGCTCACGCGGCACCACGAAGCTCTTGATGGCCGCACGCCCGAGGCTGCGGTCGACGCTGGCCCACACCACGATGTGGGTGGCGCGCGAACCGGACGTCACGAAGATCTTCTCGCCGTTGATGACGTACTCGTCGCCGTCGAGTGTGGCGGTGGCGGTCACCGCGGCCGAATCGGAGCCGAAGCTGGGCTCGGTGATGGCCATGGCGGCCCACACCTTGCCGAAGCGCTTGAGCTGCTCGTCGGTCGCGACAGCGGCGATGGCCGAGTTGCCCAGTCCCTGGTACGGCATCGACAACGTCAAACCGACGTCGCCCCAGCATGTTTCGATGACGTTCATCACCGACTGCATGTTGCCGCCGTTGATATTCGCGCCCTCGCGCTCCGGCTTGGCCTTCTTCTCCTGGCTTCGTCCGCCGTCGGCACCGGCACCGGCCTGACCGGTCTCGGCGAGACCGTCGTACAGGCTTGCGAGAGTGTCGAGTTCGACCGGGTAGGAGTGCTCGGCGAGGTCGTACTTGCGCGAGATGGGGCGGAAGATCTCGGCCGCGGCCTGGTGGGCCTGGTCGATCGTGGTGTTCAGCTTCCGGGGGAGTTCCAGATTGATTGCCATGTCAGTTGCTTTCTCGGTGGGTCTCGTCGTCGGAAGAAGTCGCCGTCAGAGGACGACGATGCCCTCGCCGATGCCTGCGCCGCGCAGGTCGCGGTACCAACGCTCGACCGGGTGCTCCTTGGTGAAGCCGTGGCCACCGAGCAACTGCACGCCGTCGAGTCCGATCTGTAGTCCCTTGTCGATGGTCAGCTTGCGTGAGAGTGCCGATTCGCGGGCAAACGACAGACCCTGCTCGGCCCGCGATGCGCCGCGCAGTGTGACCAGGCGGATGCCGTCGAGTTCGGTGGCGATGTTGGCAACCATGAAGGCGACGGCCTGACGGTTGGAGATCGGCTCGCCGAATGCCTCACGCTCGTTGACGTAGGGGATCACGTAGTCGAGGACGGCCCTGCCGGTTCCGGCGGCAAGCGCCGACCAACCGAGGCGCGACAGACGTACGACGTCGCGGTAGGCCGCGAGGGCTGCCTCGCCGGTCTCTTCGCCGAGGAGCGCGCTCTCGGGGACGGCAACGTCTTGCAGCAGTAGGCGACCCATGCCCGCGGCGCGCACACCCATGCCCGGATCTGCCTCGACGATCAGTCCCTCGGAATCGGATTCGACGATGAACAGCGCGGGCCGGCCGTCGAGCTGGGCTCCGACGATGAACAGTTCCGACGATCCCGCAGCGGGCACGAACGACTTCACGCCGTTGAGTCGGTAGCCGCTCGGCACCCGAGTTGCCTTGGTCTGCAACGAGAATGCGTCGAACAGAGCGCGCGGCTCCGCGATGACGACGGACGACTGCGGCACGTTCTCGCCTGCGAAGTCGGGCAGGTAGGTCTTCTGCTGACTGTCGCTACCGAAGTTGGTGAGGGTGGTGGCGACGCCGCTCGGTGCGAGGAGCGGAAGGGCTAGTCCCATGTCGCCGTAAGCCATTGCCTCGGCAACCAGGGCGTTGGTGACGACGCCACGCTCGGACGCCGCGCCGTCGAACTGCTCGGGCACGTTGATCATCGTGATGCCGAGTTCGGCGGAGCGCTTGACGATGTCTTCAGGTGCGCTCGCGGCGGCGTCGGCATCGTAGGCTGCGGGGCGCAGGATCTCCTCGGCGAATTCCTTCACCGTTTCGGCGATCATCTGCTGCTCGTCGTCGGGGTTGAGGTTGAAGTAGTCCTTCGGTGTGGTGCTCAGTCGTGCCGCGCCACCCGAGCCGCCCTGCACCTTCTTGAACGCGCGGTTGGCTGCGCCGAGGGTCTGGAAGCCGGTCTTGGTCGCCTGGTAGGCGATTCGGTTGATGGGCTCACGGATCTGGTACTTCTCCGCGAAGTCGGAGCCGGTGACCGTCGTGAGCACACGCATCGCGGTGCCGATGGCATTGCGCTTGTGCGGGTTCTTGCCGACCGCAGAGGTGTCGCGGGGTTCGGTGTGAGTCGTCATGACAACCATTTCTCTTCGCACGGGTGCTTGGACTGCGCGTGAGCAGTATCTTACTCGGTAGTAAGTACAAACCTTACTACTCGGTAAGGAGATTGTCACGCGCTCGTCGAACGTCGTGTTCTCATCGCCGGTTTAGGCTGGTCACGTGTCAACCGATCGCACCGACCTCCCGGGTCCATACACAGCGGCACCGTCGGGTGCGGGTGGCCGACGGGTCGGACCGGCGATGGTGGTCGCGGTCGGTGGGGCAGCGCTGCTCACCGCGATCGTGTGGCCGCTGGGATCGGTTGATCACGGCCGCGACCTCTGTGTCTTCCGCGCGCTCACGGGCCTGCCGTGTCCGGGGTGCGGACTGACGCGCAGTTGGGTGCACCTCATGCATGGCGACGTGGGCGGGGCGTTCACCTACAACGTATTCGGACCGTTGACGCTGGTGGCGACCGTGATCGCCGTCGCCGCCGGAGTCTGGTGTCTCGTCGCAGGTCCGGGAGCGTTGAAGCGGCTCCGGCTACGTCGAGCGCTGCCGGTGTTGGTGGTGGTGCTCGGGTTGTGGCTGGTCTACGGCGTCGCTCGCATCGTCGACGCTGCTGCGGGCTGGGGTGTGTTCCCAGCGGTTGTGTGATCCGGGGTTCGGCTGGACCAATGCGTAAACCCGTGCGGGAGAGCACAGTGGACGCATGGAGATCACCCACTTCGGCCATTCCTGCATGCTCGTCGAATTGGAGGGGACTCGTATCCTCTTCGACCCGGGCACCCTTGCGCACGGCTTCGAAGGGCTGACCGGACTCGACGCGATCCTGATCACCCATCAACATCCTGATCACTGCGACGTCGCGCGGCTGCCGAATCTGGTCGGTGAGAACCCTCAGGCGATCCGTATCGCCGACCCGCAGACCGCCGCACAACTCAACTCCGACGATGCGGCAGGGGAGTGGACTGCGGCACTCGCGGGCGGCCAGGTCGGTGTCGGCGCGGTGACCGCGCGATTCACCGGAGGGCGTCACGCCGTGATCCACCCCGAGATCCCCGTCGTCGACAACGTTGCGTATGTGCTCGGAACATCAACGGCTCCAGGGCGTTTCATGCATCCCGGTGATTCGTTCTACATTCCGTTCGAGCAGATCGACGTGCTCGCGCTGCCGTCGGCGGCGCCGTGGATGAAACTCAGCGAGTCGGTCGACTACCTGCGCGCGATGGCGCCGCGGGTTGCCGTCCCGATCCACCAGGCTGTGCTCTCCGACGCGGGTACCGGTGTTCACTACTCGCGGCTGACCGAGATGAAGGATCCCGGCACCGAATTCGTCGTGCTCGATGAGGAGTCGGGAACGCAGGTTTGACGAAGCTGTTTCAGCTCATGCAGGAGGTGCGAAGAACTCCAGCGCGATGTTGTCGGGGTCTCGGAACGAGATGCCGGACCCATAGTGCGCCCGCTTGATATCGCTGTGCGCGACCCCGAGTTCGTCCAAGCGTGCCAACCAGCCGTCGAGCTCCTCACCCCTGACGGCGAAGGCGACGTGGTCGAGTCCCGTCCGGTGTTCGTCGAAGCTTCCCGACGCCGCCGAGCCGGTGTGAGTGTGCAGTCCGAAGAGGGTTCCGCCATCGAGTGCGAACACCGCGTGGTGGAACTCGCCCGACTCCTCATCCTCGTCGAGCACTGGCGCGGCGTCGAACAGAGCCGAGTACCAACGAGTGCTGGCGTCGAGGTCGGTGACGGTGATGGCCACGTGGGTCAGTGCGGGGAAGCCGGGCATCGCGAATCTCCTGGAGCGTCGGGTCTGAAGACGTGGGGGTCTGCAGACAGCGGTGGGTCTCAGACGCACACGCTAGGAGCTGTCGCCGGTCGCCACGCCGGGATTGCGCAGGGACTATCCGAGCGGGCAGGTAGGTCGGGCGCGGCGCTGCGGTTACCCCTCGAGGGCGGTGAGCACCTCGTCGTGAAGGAGTCCGTTGGTGGCGACCGCGCTGCCGCCGCCGGGGCCGGGGGAGCCGTCGAGCGAGGTGAAGCGCCCGCCGGCTTCGCGCACCAGCACGTCGAGCGGGGCGAGATCCCACAGCGACACCTCGGGTTCTGCCGCGATGTCGACCGCGCCCTCGGCGACGAGGCAGTAGTTGAGGAAGTCGCCGTAACCGCGCACTCGCCAGACACGGTCGGTGAGGTCGATGAACTTGTCGCGGACGCCGCGGTCGGCCCAGCCGGACAGGCTCGAGAAGGTCAGGCTCGACGACGCGAGGTCGGCGACCTGCGAGACCGTCATCTGGCGCGCGTCGCCGTGGTCGAACGCGACAAACGCCCCGTGGCCGGCGGCGGCCCACCACCGGCGGCTCAACGCAGGCGCCGACACCACGCCGACCACCGGCACGCCGTCGACCAGCAAAGCGATCAGCGTGGCCCAGATCGGGAGGCCGCGCACGAAGTTCTTGGTGCCATCGATGGGGTCGACGACCCATTGCCGACCGGTCAGGATCGCGTCGCCGCCGAACTCTTCACCGAGGACCTCGTCGTCGGGGAACACGGCCGCGAGACGTTCGCGGATCATCTGCTCGCAGGCGAGGTCGGCGTCGGAGACCGGGGTGAGGTCGGGTTTGGCGTCGACCTCGAGGTCGATCGCGCCGAAGCGCCCCATCGTCAGCGCATCGGCGGACTCTGCGAGAGAGAGCGCGAAATCGAGGTCGGCGGTGGCGTCGGAATCGGGCGTCGGAAGCACCCGGTCAGCGTAACGCTTGGCTGCGTTGCGAAAACTGTAGAGGATGGCGGCCGCGATGACGGTCGACGCTGCGCTCTCCGCCCGAAATGCCCGGTCGGGTCGGTAGGGTTGAGGCCATGTTGACCGTCATTCTCGTCATTTTGCTCGTCGTCGCCGTGATCGCGATGATCATGCGTTTTCGCGGACAGCGAATCGGCGGATTCGGTGGCAACACGGCGGGCTACGCGCAGGGGACCCTGACGGTCACCGGCGTGAGTGATCAAGGCGAGCCGGACAGCAAGGGGCAAGCGTTCTGCACCATCTCCGGAACGATCAACGGTCCGGGAACCAGCCCGACCGAGGTGTACGGAACGATGATCCTCGCCGTGGGCGAGCCGTGGCCGCAGATCGGTTCCGAGCATGCCGTCGTCTACAAACCGGGCAAGACCGCGACGACGTGGAGTTTCGGCCAACTGCCTCCTATGCAGGCTCCCGACGCCCCGCCCTCGGTACCGCCGTCGGCGTGAGGAGTGGGGGCACATCGGCGATCAGCAGTCGGTACCCTGGTAAACCGTGCATCCTGACGTAGCAACCGATCTCGAATCCCTTGACTCGACCCTGACGACCGTCGAGAAAGTCCTCGACGTCGAGGAGTTGCGTCGGAGGATCGACGAGCTCGAGATGCAGGCGTCCGACCCTGATCTGTGGAACGACCAAGACCACGCGCAGAAGGTGACGAGCGAACTCTCGCACGCCCAGGCGGAGCTGCGTCGCGTCACCGAGTTGCGGCAGCGACTCGACGACATGCCCGTCCACTACGAACTCGCGGAGTCCGAAGAGGGTGAGGCACGCACATCTGCGCTTGCCGATGCCGACGCCGAGCGCGAGTCCCTGCGCAGCGACATCCAGGCGATGGAGGTCAAGACCATGCTCGCCGGCGAGTACGACTCCCGCGACGCCGTGGTCAACATCAGGTCGGGTGCGGGTGGTGTCGACGCCGCCGACTGGGCGCAGATGCTGATGCGCATGTACGTCCGCTGGGCGGAAAAGCACGGCTACGGCGTCGAGGTCTACGACACCTCCTACGCGGAAGAAGCGGGTCTGAAGTCGGCGACGTTCGCGGTCAAGTCGCCCTACATGTACGGCACGCTGTCGGTGGAGCAGGGCACGCACCGGTTGGTCCGCATCAGCCCGTTCGACAACCAGGGTCGTCGCCAAACCTCGTTCGCCGAGGTCGAGGTACTGCCCGTCGTCGAGACCACCGACCACATCGACGTCGACGAGAACGACGTGAAGGTCGACGTCTACCGGTCGTCGGGTCCGGGCGGTCAGTCGGTGAACACCACCGACTCCGCGGTCCGGTTGACCCACATCCCGACCGGTATCGTCGTGACCTGCCAGAACGAGAAGAGTCAGCTGCAGAACAAGGCGTCGGCGATGCGGGTGTTGCAGGCCAAGCTCCTCGCTCGCAAACAGCAGGAGGAGCGCGCTGAGCTCGACGCGCTGAAGGGCGACGGCGGATCGAGCTGGGGCAACCAGATGCGCTCCTACGTGCTGCACCCCTATCAGATGGTCAAGGACCTGCGGACCAACGTCGAAAACAACAACCCGACGACGGTTCTCGACGGCGACATCGACGAGTTCATCGAAGCCGGCATCCGCTGGCGGATGGCCGATGCCGATGCGTGAGGTCTTCGCGCAGGCAGGTTCGTCGGTGCTCGCGCGGGCCGATTTCACCACTCTTGCCTTCGCGCCCGGTGCGACGGAGTCGGTGATCGGGCGCTTCTATCGGTGGATGGCCACCAACGGCCTCGAGATCGTGATCTGGATCCTCGGCGGCATCCTCGTCGTTCGATTCATCCGCTGGTCGGCGCAGAAGTTCAACGACCGCATCGAGGCCCGATTCCACGACAGTGATCTGATCGTGCAGAGCGAGGACTCCAAACACCGTCGCGCGATGATCGATGTGGTGTCGTGGACGCTCGTCGTCGTCGTCGGCATCATCGTGTTCCTGCACATTCTGACCGTGTTCAAGGTGCCGCTGTCAGGATTGGTCGGCCCGACTGCCGTGGTCGGTGCCGCGCTCGGTTTCGGCGCCCAGCGGGTGGTCCAAGACATCCTCGCGGGATTCTTCGTGGTCGCCGAACGGCAGTACGGATACGGCGACGTCGTGGCTTTGACCGTCACCGGCAACGGTGAAGCCGAGGGAACCGTCGAGGACGTGACCTTGCGCATCACGCGCCTGCGCACGTCCGAGGGTGAGGTCATCACCGTTCCCAACGGCCAGGTCATCAAGACCACCAACCGCTCGAAGGATTGGGCGAGGGCCGTTGTCGACGTTCCTGTTCCCGCCGACTCCGACATCGGGGTGGTCAACGAGGTTCTCTCCGAGGTAGGCCAGCGGTTCTACAACGATCCGTACTGGCACGACCTGCTTCTCGACGCGCCATCGCCGCTCGGTGTGACAAACCTCGAGCTCGATTCGATGACCGTCCGAATGGTGACCAGGACCCTTCCGGGTAAACAGTTCGAGGTCAGTCGCGCGCTGCGCGCATGGATTGTGCGCGCGCTTGCTCGCCGCGGTATCAACGTCGCTTCCGGTAAAGAGGTGCAGGCCGGGTCAGCGCCGCCGAGCGGTCATGCCGAGGCCGACGCACAAGCGTCGTCGGGGGGCGACAAGTGATGGTTCATCGTCACGACGGTCCCGACCACGCCGCGAGTCGCTCCGACGACGCGGCCGCGAAGGCAGCGGCCGAGGCGGTCGTCGCCAAGATCGAGCAGGCAGAAGCCGCAGCCGACAAGCAGGAAGACGCCAACGGCAACGGCGACGCGAAAAGCGACTTGGACGCAGATCGCACGGTGGCCCCGGGGCCGCGCTCGGACGAGATCGGCGATCCACACAGTCTGCGCCACCGACGCGACTGGCACCACATTCCGCACACCCGGGTCCGGACCAGTACGGCGATCGTGTCGGTGCTCTTCATCGTGTGCGTCATTGTCTACGGCTACACCTCGCAGCGATACGGAATCGTCGACGCTCCCGCCCCCCCGCCGACTCATCACCGCACCTCGGTCGAGACGACTCCGGAGACCACGTACTCCACGCCGTCTTCGTCGTATCCCTCGACGTCGGAGCCGTCGGGCATCTCGGGCGAGTCGGAGAATCCGAGCGAACAGCCCGGTCAGGGAGGTGCCGTTCCGGGCACCCAGAGTGGGCAACCGACCACGACCGGTGGCAACGGCTTCTCGGACTTCTTCAACAACCGGAACAACCAGCAGGAGACGACGACGGCAGTCCCGTCGCGCTGACCGGGCGGGTCGGCGCGCGGGTGCGCACCTGAACAGACCTCTCAGGCGTCACCGTTACACTCTGTTGTCGTGATCAAGCTGGAGAACGTGACGATGAAGTACAAGGCATCCAGCCGACCCGCCCTCACCGACCTCGATCTCGAGGTCGACAAGGGCGAGTTCGCGTTCCTCATCGGCCCCTCTGGTTCTGGCAAGTCGACGTTCTTCCGGCTGCTGCTCAAAGAGGATCGGCCGACGAAGGGTGAGGTGTACGTCGGCGACTTCCACGTGAACCGCCTTCGCGGACGCACGGTACCCAAGCTGCGGCAATCCATCGGATGTGTGTTCCAGGACTTCCGGTTGCTGCAGCAGAAGTCGGTGGCCGACAACGTGGCGTTCGCGCTCGAGGTGATCGGCAAGCAGCCGTCGACCATTCGCCGTGTGGTGCCGGAGGTCCTCGAGTACGTGGGTCTCGAGGGCAAGCAGGACCGTATGCCCTACGAGCTGTCGGGCGGTGAGATGCAGCGTGTCGCCATCGCGCGCGCGATCGTCAACCGACCACTGGTCCTGCTCGCCGACGAGCCCACGGGCAACCTCGATCCGGAGACCAGCGAGGAGATCGTCGACGTGCTCGACCGCGTCAACCGGCGCGGAACAACCGTCGTCATGGCAACGCACGATCGGCACATCGTCGACGCGATGCGACGTCGGGTACTCGAGTTCGACAACGGCAGACTCGTCCGCAACGACGCACAGGGCGTGTACGGCATCGGCTGACCGTCGATTCGGGTGAGTGCGATCGCGCGCAACCGCCCATGTCGACGCACCTCAGTCCGCGTACCACCAGCCCGCGTACTCCACAGACCAAAGGACGTGTAGCACCAGCATGCGAGCGAACTTCATCATCAGCGAGGTCTTCAACGGTCTCCGCCGCAACGTCACGATGACGGTCGCGATGATCCTCACCACTGCCATCACTCTCGGCATGCTCGGTGGCGGATTGTTGGTCATCCAGATGGCGAACAAGAGTCAGAAGATCTTCCTCGACCGTGTCGAGATGCAGTTCTACATCAACGACGACGTCAGTGCGGCCGACCCGGATTGCCAGAAAGCACCGTGTTCGACGCTGCGCACCGACCTCGAGAACGAGCCGGGCGTCGGCTCGGTGACCTACGTCAGCAAGGCTGACGCGTACAAGGCGGCGAAAGCGGCGTTCGAGCAGAGCGCACCGGAGATCGCCGACATGATCTCGCCCGACGCCAACCCCGCGTCGCTCAAGGTTCGGATGAGTGATGCCAACCAGTTCGGCGCGGTGCTCGACAAGTATGCCGACCGGAAGGATCTCGGCGTCGACGGCGTTCTAGATCAGCGAGAGTTGGTGAATCGTATCTTCAGCGTGCTCGACGGGGTGCGCAACGCGGCGTTCGCGGTGGCCGCGGTCCTTGCGGTGGCGGCGATCCTGTTGATCGTCAACACGGTTCAGGTTGCGGCGTTCACCCGCCGGACGGAAGTGTCGATCATGCGGTTGGTCGGTGCGACCCGCTGGTACACGCAGCTACCGTTCCTGTTGGAGGCCGTGTTCTCGGCCTTCATCGGTTCGCTGCTGGCGATCGGCGGCCTTTTCGCGGCGAAGGTGTTCTTCTTCGACAAGGCGTTGAACGACCTCTACGGCGTCAACATCCTGGCCAGGATCACCGCGGGCGACGTGCTGTTCGTGTCGCCGTGGCTGATCCTTGTCGGAATTGTGTTGGCAGGCGCGACGGCATATGTCACGCTGCGTGTCTATGTTCGTGAGTAGTTGCGGAGCGTAGCGAGGAGGCTCGGAGCGAGAGCTGGCCGACGAACAAATGCACAGAAAGGCATGAGTAATGGCGAAGGAGAAGGGGCGCAATGTGATTGCGTCGAACCGTAAGGCTCGCCATAACTACGCCATCCTGGACACCTACGAGGCCGGTGTCGCTCTGGTTGGGACCGAGGTCAAGAGTCTTCGGGAGGGCAAGGCGTCGTTGGTCGACGCATTCGCCACCATCGACGACGGCGAGGTGTGGCTGCGTGGCCTGAACATCGCCGAGTACGGTCGCGGTTCGTGGACAAACCACACACCGCTGCGTAAGCGCAAGCTGCTCATGCATCGGAGCGAGATCGACAATCTGATCGGCAAGATCCGCGACGGCAACCTGACCTTGGTGCCTTTGTCGCTCTATTTCAACGACGGCAAGGTCAAGGTCGAGTTGGCACTTGCTCGCGGTAAGCAGGCGCACGACAAACGCCACGACATTGCTCGACGCACCGCGCAGCGTGAGGTCGAACGCGAGCTGGGTCGTCGGGTCAAGGGCATGTGACCACGACGTCGTCGTATCGTCGAACACGTTTCTCGGTGGTTGCCGCCCTGGTGGCGGTGATCGCCGCGTTGGCGGCTGTCGCGTGTACGCCGCAGCAGGAGGGTCGGATCGGCGGTGATGGGCCCGCGATTCCCGGGCTTGCGGCGGTTCCCCCGATGGGGTGGAACAGTTGGAACACTTTCGGATGCGGGATCACCGAGCAGATCGTCCGTGCGCAGGCTGACGCGCTCGTGTCGTCGGGGCTGCGCGATGCCGGCTACAAGTATGTGATCGTCGACGACTGCTGGGCCGCGCCACAGCGCGACGCCTCGGGCAGGCTGCAGGCTGATCCGGTGCGATTCTCTTCCGGGATGGCCGCACTCGGTGTCTACCTTCATGAGCGGGGCCTGCTCTTCGGTATCTACTCCGGCGCGCGGGACAAGACCTGCACGCAGTATCAGGGCACGTATCCAGGGGCGACGGGCAGCGGTGGTCACGAGGTGATCGACGCTCAGACGTTCGCCGGGTGGGGCGTCGACTATCTCAAGTACGACTGGTGTTCGTCGAATACGTCCCACGACGATCAGGTCTCGTCGTTCACAGCGATGCGAAATGCGTTGCGCGACACAGGCCGTCGCATCGTGTTTGCGATCAATCCCAACAGTGGCGTCGCCGGATCGGTACCCGGTGCCCAATTCGATTGGGGCGGAACGGCAACGACGACCCGTGTGACCAACGACGTCACGCCCGCGTGGTCGACCGCAAATGGACCGTCGGGGTATCAGGGCATCGTCAACATCGTCGACGCCGCCGGGCCGCTGACCGCGCGGGTGAAACCGGGGTCGTTCATCGACTCGGACATGCTCGTCGTCGGATCATCTGGTCTCACAGCGGCGGAGCAGCGTACGCAGATGTCGATGTGGTCGATGATGGCTGCGCCTCTCATCGCGGGCAACGACCTGACGAACATGTCGCAGGAGACGCTCGACATGTTGCGCAACGCGGCGATCATCGCGATCGACCAGGATTCGCGAGTCGTCGCAGGCGCGATGGTCGACGACGATCCCGAGGTGTGGTCGCGCGCGATCGGCGACAAGGGTCTGGTCATTTCGCTCACCAACCGTTCCGATCATGCTCGGACGCTGTCGGTGTCGTTGGGGAGCGTCGGACTCGTGGGTGATGCGTCGGTCACCGGTGTCGACGCGTGGACCGGGCGGTCGTTCACGGCGCAGCACGGTGAGTTGTCGGTGCCGGTAGGCGTGCACGACACGGCTGTCCTCGAGATTCGCTGAGTGCGACCGTCGCCGGGTCACGTCGACGACTCGGGGGTATCTCGGGACGGTCGTTTGCGTTGCGATCTAGTTTCGACTGACGATGAGCGGCGCGCCGAGTCTGGAAGGTTGCTGTGAGTGTGGGTAGACATGCCGGGTGATCATGAGAGGACTACCGCAGCCGGAACATCAGCCACAGGCGTCACAGTCGTCACGGATGCTGCGACCGTTGGAGGCGTCGAGGCGGTGTCGGCGCGGTGCGTCGATCGTCGCCACGTCGCTGGCCGTTGTCTTGGCGACCGTGGCAGCGGTGTTCACAGGTACCGCGGTCGCGGCTCCTGCGTCGGCGGCGGTGGTGCGTATCGACCGGGTCGACGACCAACTGTCGATCGTCTACGTGTACTCGCCGTCGATGGGCAAGGTGATCCCCAATCAGGTATTGCGACCGCGAGGCGAGGGCTCGGCGCCGGTCTTCTATCTGCTCAATGGACGGTCGGGCGGCGTCGAGGGTGATAGTTGGCTCAAGCAAACCGACCACCGATCGTTCTTCGCCGGCAAGAACGTGACAGTGGTGTCGCCGCTGGGTGGGCCGTACGCCTGGTATGCCGACTGGCAGCGGCCGGACCCCGCGCTCGGCGTCAACAAGTGGGAGACCTACCTGCTGCGGGAACTGCCAG
Organism: Gordonia sp. 852002-10350_SCH5691597; assembly: GCF_001665715.1. Taxonomy (NCBI): domain Bacteria; kingdom Bacillati; phylum Actinomycetota; class Actinomycetes; order Mycobacteriales; family Gordoniaceae; genus Gordonia; species Gordonia sp. 852002-10350_SCH5691597. Next base: position 1,594 of record NZ_LZMO01000116.1, on the reverse strand, counting down.
GTGCCATCGCAGGCCCACTGCGCGCGAACGGCCGCAACGCGATCGCCGGTCTGTCCCTCTCCGGTGGTCCCGCGCTCGACATCGCCGGCCGGGGTGGATCGCTCTATCGCGCGGCGGCGTCGTACAGCGGTTGCCCTGCCATCAGTGCGCCGCCCGCGACCGCAGGCGTCTTCGCCACGACATCGATAGGCGGTGGCAACGCGCTGAACATGTTCGGACCTCCCGGATCGCCCGCGTGGGTCGATCACGATCCTTCGCGGAATCCTGCACGACTGCGGGGAAAGGCAATTTATCTGGGCGCGGCGTCGGGGTTGCCGGGACGAACCGACGGTGCTCCCCTCGGCGCACCGTCGTTGCTGGCCGGACCCGCCGAGGTGGAGATGGGGACACATTGGTGTACCGACCAGATGGCCGCCGCTCTCAATGGGGCGGGGATACCGCACACGTACCGTGTGTTCGATCAGGGCGCGCACACATGGTCGTTATTCGCCACTGAGATGCGTGACAGTTGGCGGGTCATCGGACCGGCGCTCGGCGCGTGACAGATGGGCGGCGCGCGGCAGTGATCAGGGCCGAACAGAAAAGGGAATGAACCGCGTGCCGTGGGTTGTTATAGTGGAGCTTCCGCCGGTTTCCGGTGGAACCATCTCGGGGCTGATCGGTTTCGACTACGTGCGTCGAGGTGGGGGAAGCGTGTCGGTGCAGGCCAGAGACCACCGTTAAGCGTCGCGGCAACCAATTAAGCGCCGATAAGAATCAGCGCGACTACGCACTCGCTGCCTGACAGCGACTGCGTGTCTGTTGGCCCGGGTTTTGCTCCCTTGCCCGGTGCCGGCATCATCTCAGGGAGCTCACTGTCCACTCTGGTCGCGGGAGTGAACGGGACATCTCACAGCGACTGGGATCGTCATCTCGGCTTGTTCGCGTGACCGAGAGATCCGAGTAGAGATATAGCGGACTGCACACGGAGAAGCCCTACCGAAGCGACGGAGGACCCGGGTTCAATTCCCGGCAGCTCCACGAAAGCCTCCCACCTGTTTACGCAGGTGGGAGGCTTTTTTGTGCGGTGCCGTCGCCGTACATGGTGAGCCAGAACGATCGAGCCATGGCCGAGGCGAACGCGCGGTCGTAGCCGTCGTCGGCGAGTTGCATGACGTCGGAGAAGCCTGCCTGCATACCCACCACGATGAATCGCGCCGTCTGATCGGGCTCGATGTCGGGGGACGCGATTCCAGCGGCCTGCTCGGTACGGATTCGTTCGGCGATATCGGCCGTGTAGTTCTGCAGGCCTCGTCGAAAGTTGTCGCCCAAGCGGGTGTCGGTGCTCGTCGTCTCCAGATACGCACGCCAGATCACGCGGTAGCGGCGGGCGGACGCGAAGAGTTCGACGATGACGTCGGCGAGCGCCTCCGGACGTGCCTGCGACGGTTCCTTCCAGTAGCGGTCCGCCGTCGCCACGAACTCGGCGAGCAGTGGAGTGGTGAGTTGCAGAATGAGCGCGGTCTTGTCGGGAAACCACTGATAGAACGTTGATCGGGAGACCTCGGCGACCTCGAGGATGCGTTCGACGGGGATGTCGGCGTAGTGCTCGCCG
>NZ_LZMO01000115.1:0-62001 GCF_001665715.1 Gordonia sp. 852002-10350_SCH5691597 | reverse complement strand
CTGTTTCGGACGCTGGTCGGACATCCTCGGTAGGCGTCCACTGCTGATCGCGGGCGCGATCCTCTCGGCGATCAGCGCCGTCGTCTTCCTGACCGCGGGCCCGGTGTGGCAGCTCATGATCGGACGTGTGCTCTCCGGCCTGTCGGCAGGTATCTACGCAGGTGCGGCGACCGCAGCGGTCATCGAACTCGCACCTCCGAGCTGGCGTCACCGCGCGCCCGCACTCGCGACCGCGGCCAACATCGGCGGACTCGGCCTCGGTCCGCTGATCGCCGGACTGCTCGCGCAGTTCGCCCCGGCGCCGCTGCGCACCGCGTTCATCGTCGACCTCGTGCTGCTGGCGATCGTGTTCGTCGGCATCTGGTTCATGACCGAGCCCGTGACGCGCAAGGAAGGGACCCGCCTGTCGGTTCAGAAGCTGTCGGTGCCGCCGGAGACACGCGCGGTCTTCGCACGTGCCGCGATCGCGGCCTTCGCAGGTTTCGCGGTGATGGGCACATTCACCGGCGTCACCCCGTCGTTCGTCTCGCACGTGCTCGGCATCCACTCGCCCGCACTCGCCGGTAGTCTGGTGTTCCTCCTGTTCGGCGCGTCCGCCGCAGCGCAGATCGCGGGTCGCACGATCCCCACCGAACGCGCACTGATCGCGGGCTGTGCGCTCCTGGTCGTCGGCATGGCCGTCCTGGTGGGCGGACTACTCGCCGCCTCGTTCACGCTGCTCGTCATCGGAGCATTGATTGCCGGTGCGGGACAAGGCCTTTCGTTCAGCAAGGGACTCGCGTCGGTCGTCGCCGCAAGTCCCGCTGATCGTCGCGCCGAGGTGATGTCGACGTTCTTCGTCGTCGCGTACGTCGCCATCTCGATCCCCATCGTCGGCGAGGGTATCGCGGCATCGCACTGGGGACTCAAGACGTCGGGGGTCGTGTTCAATGTGGCCGTCGGTGTGCTCGCGCTCATCGCGCTGGTGTTGACCGCCGTGGCCGTGCGACGCGAGAACGCCCGCGCCTTCGCATGATTGCGCTTCAGGCCAACCGATCCCGGTAAGTCAGACCTCGGCCGGTCACTACTCGGGCAACGAGCGCCGATGCGCGCCGACGCCCTCTCCCACCAGGGCCGCGACGAGGTCGGCGAACCGACGACTACTGGCGAGATCCTCGACAAGCACGACGGTCCCGTCCTCGTCTGCGAGGGGGATGCACCAGTTGGGGTATTGCTCGCTGTCGGTGCCCGGTTGGTTCTGAATCCGACGCTCCCCGACGGCGTCGACGAGCGCCACTCCGAGCAGCACCGACGGGCTTGCCGCGATGAGCCGATACAGCGCTTCCACGGTCTCAGCACTCGTCAGCGCGGTGTCCGGATCGAGCAGCCCGCGTGCACGAGCGAGGTCGAGGATGGCGTCGCGGTCGCGCGCGTCACGGGCGCGTTCCTCCGACTCCGACGTCTCGAGCAATCCGAGCTCAGCGCGTAGATCGATGTGCTCGCCTGCGAGGTAGCCCAGCGTCGGCGGCAGGTCATGCGTGGTCACCGAGGTGAGGCATAGTTCTCGGTACTCCTCCGGCGGGATGGGTGCGTATGGGCCGTGCTCGAACCACAGGATCGACGTCCCGAGGATTCCGCGTTGCGCCAGCGCGGTCTGCACCGTCGGCTCGAAGACTCCGAGATCCTCACCGATCACCACCGCACCTGCCCGCTGCGCCTCGAGTGCCAGGATGCCTAGCAGTGCGTCGTGGTCGTAGCGGACATACGTGCCGCCCGCGGGACCCATACCGTCGGGAATCCACCACAGCCGGAAGAGCCCGAGAATGTGGTCGACGCGGAGGCCACCTGCATGCCGCAGAACTGTCCGCAGCATGTCGCGATACGGCTCATAGCCTGCCGCCGCGAGTCGGCCGGGATGCCAGGGCGGCTGATTCCAGCCCTGCCCCTGCTGATTGAACCCGTCGGGCGGCGCGCCGACGGTCGCGCCGGACGCCAGCACGTCACCGAGCATCCAGGCATCGGCCCCGTGTCGATCGACGCCGACGGCCAGATCGGTGATGATCCCGATACTCATACCCGACGACGTCGCCGCGTGTTGGGCCGCGGCCAGCTGCTCGTCGCAGATCCACTGCAACCACATGTAGAAGTCGACGCGATCGCTGTACCGACGGCGAATTCGCTTGAGGTATCGCGGATCAGAAGCCTTGTCCGGCCAGGCGGTCTCATCACTTCCGAACCGTTCTACGAGAACACACCACGTAGCGAAACCCTTGAGCCCCTTGCCCTCTCGCTTTCGGAACCGCAGAAAGGCGTGATCTCGACGCTTACTGCGCGGAACGTCGTGGACGAGTTCGAGCACGTCGAGCTTTGCCCGGTATGACTTGTTGCGCTTGATTCTCGACGGATCGAGGTCGTCGGTGAAGAACTCTTTCTGCAGTCCCTTGATCCACTTGCGTTGCGCCTTCGGCAGATCGTCGGTCTCGGGGATCTCCTCGATCCTGATGTAGAGCGGATTGACGAAACGACGCGTCGCAGGCAGGTATGGCGATGCCTCGACAGGTGGGCGTGGTGACGCGGCATGCATCGGATTGACCTGCACGAAGTCGGCGCCGTAGACACTGCCCGCGACCTCGCATACCTGGGCGAGGTCGGCAAAGTCGCCGACCCCCCACGACGACGCCGAACGCACCGAGTACAGCTGCAGTGCCAGCCCCCACTGTTGCGCGCCGAGCAGGTCGTCTGCGGTCGAGAGCCGACGTGGTGTGACGATCAAGGGTGCAGTCGCGTTGACGTCGCGCGCCGGATTGGCCGCGACGATCTCGTGATAGCCCTGCGGCAGATCCGACGGCAACGCGAACGTCGCCCGCCCGGTGAGCACACCATCGACGTCCCGCGGTTGAATCCATACGTCGAGCTGTGTCGGCGTGAGCGTGTCCCCCGATTCCGTTCGGATGCAGACCGCAACCGGATCGCCGTGCGGAACGTGCACAGCAAATGTCGTGTCATCACCCTCGGTGACAACGGTGACCGGGGGCAGGAAGGACCGCCACGGGGCGACGTCGAGTTCTGCCAGGGACTGCTCGATCTCGACGTCGGTGCCTGCCGCGACGTCGAGCGATGCGAGCACCGCAACCAGCGTGTCCCGCGATACCTCGTGATACTCCTGATCCCAACCGGTGTAGCCGATACTCACTCCGCAGCGCTGTGCGAGCTCGGCCAGCCGGTCACTCACCTGATCGGTCGTCACGTCTGCATCGTCTCACCGATTCGGCGGGGACGCGCGCTCACCGACAACCTTGCGCGACGACCCAGCACGCAGTTGAATTCTTGTGACCCCGATCACTGCACACTGGGAGTATTCATGGCCGACGACACGCTCACCCTCGACCCAGCAACCACCGCACTGGTTCTCATCGAGTACCAGAACGAGTTCACCAGCGACGGAGGCGTTCTGCACGACGCCGTCGCCGAGGTCATGGACTCGACGGGGATGCTGTCCAACACCGTCACACTCGTCGACAAGGCCCGCGCCGCAGGCGTGACGATCATGCACGCACCCATCACCTTCGCGCCGGGCTACGGCGAACTGACCCGACACCCGTACGGAATCCTCAAGGGCGTCGTCGACGGCAACGCCTTCGTGAAGGGCACGTGGGGTGCCGCGATCGTCGACGATCTCACCCCGACGGAGGGCGACATCCTCATCGAGGGCAAGCGCGGCCTCGACACCTTCGCGAGCACCAACATCGATTTCATTCTGCGCAGCAAGGGAATCGAGACGATCATCCTCGCCGGATTCCTCACCAACTGCTGCGTCGAGTCGACGATGCGATCAGGCTACGAGAACGGCTACCGCGTCATCACGCTGACCGACTGCACCGCCGCGACGTCGCCGGCCGAACACGAAAACGCCATCTCGTTCGACTATCCGATGTTCTCGCTGCCCGTCGAATCGTCGGAGGTTCTCGCGGCGCTGTAGGTGCCGGCCGGGCCTCACACCCGCCCGTCCACGCCCGCGTGATGCCGTGCGAACGTGATGTCAGACGGCGAGCGGCGGTCCGATGCCGAGGTCGCGCCACCGGCGGCATTGATACGTGGATCGACGCCGCGGGCAACCCGACCTATCGCCGACATGGTGTTGCCTCATAGTGTGCGGCAGGATCTCGTACGCCCCGTCGAAGTTCGATGCGCTCACTCGTTGGTCGAGAAGCGGCAGCAGCGACATCTCTGCGTCACTGGCCGTGTCGAAAACGTTCTGCACGACACTGCCAACCACCTCGAACACCCGCGCCATTCCCTGTCGTCTCCCGCGCACAACACCCCAATCACCACGCGACGACTGCGCGCGCTCGATGATCTCCTAGAAGAACTGGTCGCTGCGGCGGATCAGCGAGGTGGCGACGACGCTGATCAGTCCGGTCAGCACCAGGTAGCCCGCGGCCAGCCACGGCGTGCCACCCGCCGCGCCGAGCAGCGCGGTCAAGATGAGCGGCGTGAGACCCGACGCGTAGATGCCGGAGAACTGATACACCACCGACAGCCCGGTGTAGCGGACCGGCGTCGGATACAGGCTCGCGAACAGCGTGCCCTGCGCGCCATAGAACAGGGCGTGCACCACGCCGAACACCGCCACGAGTCCCACGGTGAACCAGATGAGGTCGGCGGTGCCGAAGAGCGCGAACACCGGGTACACCGCAAGCGAGTAGGCGATCATGCCCGCCAGGTACACGCGCTTGGGGCCGAACCGGTCGGTGAGCACGCCCGACACCGGTAGCAGCACGGCCATCACCAGCGAGGCGATTGTCACCGAGATCAGCACCGAGACCTTGGGCAGAACGAGTTGTGTTGTCGCATAGGCGATCGCGAACACACCCCAGGTGTTGAACGCCGACCCTTCACCCCAGCGAGCGAGCAGCCCGAGCACGGTGTTGCGCGTATACGGTCGACGCACCACCTCCTTGAGTGGCGCAGACGATTTCTGGGAGAGTTTGTCGACCTCCCGGAAGGCGGGCGTCTCGTCGACCTTCAGGCGCACCACGAACCCGATGACGACCAACACGATGCTGCCGAGGAAGGCGATGCGCCATCCGTAGGCGAGGAACGCGTCGTCGTCGAAAACCACCTGCAACAGCGCGAACATCGCCGTGCCCAGTGCGAGGCCGAGCGCCAGACCGATCTGCGGAATCGAACCGAAGAAGCCTCGACGCCCCCGCGGACTGTGCTCGACGGCGAGCAGGACCGCACCCGCCCACTCCCCGCCGAGCGCGAACCCCTGCACGACGCGGAGTACCAGGAGCAGGATCGGTGCGACGATCCCGACCTGCGCGGCCGTCGGCAGCACGCCCATCAGTGCGGTCGCGAGGCCCATCATCACCATCGTCAACGCCAGCGTCTTCTTCCGGCCGATCCGGTCACCGATGTGACCGAACACGACGCCGCCGATCGGACGCACCACGAACCCCACGGCGAAGGTCGCGAACGTGAGCAGAGTGCCGACGAATCCGCTCTGGTGCGGGAAGAACACCGTGTTGAAGACAAGACTCGCCGCGGTCGCGTACAGAAAGAAGTCGTACCACTCGACGGTCGTCCCGAGCAGACTCGCCACCGCGACGGTCCGCAACCGCCGACGCCGCTCGCCGTCGGTCTCGTCTGTCCGCGGCTCCGCGCTTGCAGCGGTCGGCGTGCTCGCGGCGTTCGGCGTGCTCGCGGCGTTCGGCGATCCGGCGAGCGGATCAGATGCGGTCGTGGGAGTCGCAGTCACGGTTATTCGACGCTACGCACCACCACGCCGATGAGCCCAGACCATGAATCACGGTGATCTCAACTAAGTGTGATCCCCACCGGCCGTCACCGTGCGACGCACACCACCGGGGCGTCGGCGCCGAGGCCCCGCAGCGCCAGGGACTGCGCTCGTGGCGAGTAGGTGAAGTCGGTGTGCTCGGTGTGGTCGTCGGCGCAGCCGTTCTGGATCACGATGTTCTCGACGCGGGCACCGGGACCAGCCGTCAGAAACGAAGCCGTGTACGGCGTGGAGACCTCGTCGTAGATAGTGGTGAGCACCGTGTAGCCGATTCCCGGCAGAGTGTCACCACCGCGGTTGAGTCGAGTGATGAACGCCGACCCCACCTCTTGATCCGCACCGGCGGGGCCCGACGCTGCGCCAACCTCGGAGCTCATGTCGATGCTCACTGCCCGGAGATCGTTCTCGAGACCGACCAATCCGTTCATCGTCGTACCATGATTGGTCGCGACCATTGTCACCACGTGAGACACCTTGTTGCGCTGAGGATTCGACGCATCCGCACCACCGTGGAACTTCAGGTAGCCGCGCGCGATGACACCGCCCTGAGAGTGGCCGACGAGATCGACCTGGCGCGCACCGGTCGCCCGCAGCACCCGATCAACGAACGCACCAAGCTGTGCCGACGACTCGTCGACGTGGCCCGCGCCGTACTCGCCGCCGTGCTGCCGTGCGGGTATTCCGCCACCATCGGTCGCAGACAGTATTCCCAGGTTCGGTGCGAAGACACAGAATCCGTGCCTCGCAAGCACCGGCGCAAAGCCTGCCCAAGTCTGATACGCCGATTCCCAGGTTCCATGCACCAGAACGACGGGACGCGGATGGGCAGCAGATGGTCGACAGGCCCAGTTGTTTGCGCCCGGTGGATTCGCTTCGGGATTCGAGAATCGTGCCGCCGCGCGGAAGTTGGACTGTACGGGACCGCTACCCACGGGGTCTGCACCGACGCTTGTCGCCGCATCCGCCGTCGGCGCGAGAAGCGCTGCGGCCAGGAGCGCCGCAGACACTGCCGTGACGACCGTCGACCCGATGCGACGTGAACGAATCGGACAAATACGAAATCCGTTGCGCAGCACTGATTCCCCCGTGAATTGACTGGTTTTGATCATAAATTCGCGATTGAGCATAGGGGCCAATGGGGGCGCAAGACCGGTCATGTGGTCGGTCAGTAGTTGCTCAACCGAGTGTGTCGCCGCTCGCATCGCCTGTTCGAGGTGGTCGGCGCTAATGCGGGCAATTCGTGGCAGGGGCAATTCAAAAGATCAGGCATTTCAGAACACCGCGATGCGGTCGCTACCCGAAGAGAACTCCCGGGTTGAGAAGCCCCGACGGATCGAGCGCAGCCTTGATCGCCCTCATCGTGTCGAGGTCGACTGCCGATCGGCCAAGCCCGGTCCAGGCGACTTTCGCGCGGCCGATTCCGTGTTCCGCGCTGATGCTGCCGCCGTGGGCGGAGACGATTCGAAACACCTTGTCACTCAACGATTCCACCGATTTCTCGGCGACGTCGAGCAGGTTCACGTGGATGTTCCCGTCGCCCACGTGCCCGAAAAGGATTGGCCGACAATCGTCATCAGCGATGGCAGCGAGCTCATCGAAGGCCACCGGCAATTCCCGCAGCGGAACCGAGACGTCGAGCTTGACCACCGGCGTCGTCGTCGACCGCGCAATGGATTCGGTATGACTCTCACGTACGAGCCACAGATCGCGCGAAGGACCCGGTTCCACGACCGCGTCGACGACGCCCGACTGACCGTCGAGCACTTGCAGCACAACGTCTTCCGCGTCGTGCGGACCCGAGACCTCCAGGAGGACATAGAACTGCGCGGGAGTCGACACGGCCGTCGGACTCCGTGCTCGTGCACCAGGTCGACGCCCGCCTGGGTCATGATTTCCGCGGCCTCTGTAGTCAGGCCGGCATCGGATACGGCGTCGATCAGCGCGAGTGCAACCGATACGTCGTCGATCGCAGCGATGAATACGACGGTCGCTCCGGTCGTCGGAACCAGGCGGACGAGCACGCGCGTGATAACGGCCAGGGTTCCCTCGCTCCCCGCGAGCAGGCCCGGAATGTCGTATCCCACATTGTCTTTCACGAGACTGCGCCAGCGGCGCAGGACCTGTCCATCTGCGCGCACGGCCTCGATCCCGAGTAGCTGACTGCGGGTGTTGCCATGCCGGATCATTCGGGTGCCGCCCGCGTTGGTCGCCACCATTCCGCCGAGCGTTGCCGACTCGCGCGACGCGAGATCGACGCCGAACCGGAGACCCACACTCGACGCCCGCGCATCGAGTGCCGCAAGCGTCACCCCTGCCTGCACGCCGACGCTGCGACCGACCGTGTCGATCTCGTCGATGTCGGTCATACGTGTGGTCGACAGCACAATCGCCGGAGTCGAGGCATCGGCGGGCGGGATCGACCCGCCGACAAGCCCGGTATTGCCGCCCTGCGGACAGATCGCGATACCTTCGTCGGTGCACAGCCCGACGACCGCGGACACCTCCTCGGTGGTGCGGGGTCTGACAACCGCGACGGCGCTGCCGGTCCAGCGACCTGTCCAGTCGGTGAGGTAACCCGCCATCGCATCGGCGTCGCTGAGGACGTGCGACGACCCGACGATGTCGCCGAGTCTGCCGAGGGCGTTGAGTCTGCCACTCACTGGATCACCGAGGTCAGGGGTCACCACCCGATTATGCTGGCTTGATGGCCTCCGCGATCGGCGTGGAGCCGTCGTTGAACTCGATGAACGTGCCGATGGTCGACGGCTCGACGATCACGGCCGCCGCGACCTGCGCGACGTTGTCGCGGCTGGTGTGCCCCTTCGTCCAGTCGCCCTTGTGCGTGACGTCGATGCGGCCGGTGCCCGGGTCGTCCGTGAGTGCACTCGGTCCGAGAATCGTCCATTCCAGGTCGGTCTTCTTCAGATACTCGTCGGCCTCGGCCTTCGATTCCGCGTACGCGTAGAACGAATCACCTTCCGGCACACCGTGATCGGGTCCGGCGCCGAAGTACGAAACCATGATGTATCGGTCGATGCCTGCCGCTTTCGCCGCATCCATCGACCGGATGGCCGCATCCCGGTCGACGGCGTAGGTGCGTTCTGGACTTCCACCACCAGCACCTGCCGACCACACGACGACGTCCTGTCCCGCCAGGACCGAGGCGAGGCCGGCCGTGTCGAGCTTCTCCACATCTGCGAGCAGCGGCTCCGCGCCGGTCGCCGAGACGTCGTCGGATTGGGCGTCGTTACGAATGACGGAGGTGACCTTGTCTCCCCTGTCGCTCAAGATCTTGGCCAGTCGCAGTGCGATCTTGCCGTGTCCGCCGATGATGATCACCTGGGTCATGAGAGTCCTCGTTTCGTCGGTGAATGGGTCGCCACATCCAACGTACCGACGCCGACGGCTCATTCCTCCCGAAGCACAGACACCCCTCGAGCGAACACCCTTCGCCGAGTTTACGATTCGATTACTTAGCATCAAGCAACTATATTGATCGTGGCTGGGTCCCTTGACCGACTTCTCGTCATCAGGGCATTCGTAGCCCGGAAAACAACACAGTTATCGACAAGTTCGACCAATCGAGCACGATTGACAAAGAAGGTGATCACCCTGTCCGACTCCACTTCAATCATCTCCACGACGCTCGACGGGGCAGGCACCAACGACGTCGCGGTGCTGCACCATCATCTGGTTCGCGTCACCCGCGCACTTCGCACCAGTGGGACCGGCAATCTCAGCGTCGGAACGGCATCGGCGCTCTGGACGATCAACGCGCACGGCCCGCTGCGCATGTCGGCACTTGCCGAGCGTGAGTCGGTCGCGTTGCCGACGATCTCACGCCTCGTCGCGAGCCTCGAGCAACTCGGGTACGTGACCAGGACACCCGATCCCGAGGACGGTCGGGCGCGTCTCCTGGTGGCAACCCCCGAAGGCGCGGATGTGATCACGCACGCTCGTACCAAAAAAGCCCAGTTACTCGGAGCCGCGATGGAGCGGCTCGATTCTCAGCAGCGAGAGCGCGTCCACGCGGCCATCGAGGATCTCGCCGACGCGCTGGCAGAGGAGATCTCGACCTGACGGCATCACCTGCTCCGCGGAGTGCCCCCCATCCCCACCACCAGATATCTCCACTGACGACTTCCTCCGTTCACTGACTTTGCAAAAGGATTCACATGACCACTGCGGTTAACGGCGCCGGGTCCGCCCAACCGGCACAGGCTCCCGCTCACGATCCCCACTACAAGTGGATAGCGCTGTCGAACACGACGCTCGGCATGCTGATCGCGACCATCAACTCATCGATCGTGCTCATCGCGCTGCCTGACATCTTCAAGGGCATCAACCTCAATCCGCTTCTCCCCGAGAACACCAGCTACCTGCTGTGGATGATGATGGGATTCCTCGTCGTCACCGCGGTGCTGGTGGTGAGCTTCGGACGACTCGGTGACATGTTCGGTCGCGCCCGGATGTACAACATGGGCTTCGCCATCTTCACCGTCTCGTCGATCCTGTTGGCGATCACCTGGTTCGACGGCAGCGAGGCAGCTATCTGGCTGATCTTCTGGCGCATCATTCAGGGCGTCGGAGGAGCGTTCCTGATGGCCAACTCGTCGGCCATCCTCACCGACGCCTTCCCACCGAACCAGCGTGGTCTGGCAATGGGCATCAACGGTGTCGCAGCCATCGCAGGCTCGTTCCTCGGCCTGCTCGTCGGCGGTTTGCTCGCGCCGATTCAGTGGCATTACATCTTCCTGGTCTCAGTGCCCTTCGGCGTCGTCGGAACCATCTGGGCCTACCTCAAGCTGCGTGACACCGGTGTCCGCAAGCACGCCAAGATGGATTGGTGGGGCAACGTCACCTTCGCCGTCGGCCTGGTCGCGATCCTCATCGCCATCACCTACGGCATCCAGCCCTACGGCACCTCGAACATGGGGTGGACGAACCCGTGGGTCCTCGCCGGCCTGATCGGCGGTGTCATCGTCCTGGCCATCTTCGTGCTGATCGAGACCAAGGTCGCGAGCCCGTTGTTCGAACTCTCTCTGTTCCGCAACCGCTCCTTCGCATACGGCAACCTCGCCAACCTGATGGCGTCGATCGGTCGTGGTGGACTGCAGTTCCTGCTCATCATCTGGCTGCAGGGAATCTGGCTACCGCAGCACGGCTACGACTACAGCCGCACCCCGCTGTGGGCAGGTATCTACATGGTTCCGATGACCATCGGCTTCCTCCTCAGCGCACCGGTGTCGGGCGCGCTCAGCGACAAGCTGGGCACCAAGTGGTTCACCACGCTCGGCATGCTCATCACTGCAGGCACCTTCGCGGCACTCATCGCGATCCCCGTCGACTTCGACTACTGGGTGTTCGCACTGATCCTGCTGATCAACGGCGTCGGCATGGGCCTGTTCGCCTCGCCGAACCGAGCGGAGGTCATGAACAGCCTTCCGATCACGTCTCGTGGTTCCGGCGCGGGCATGATGACGACGTTCCAGAACGCTGCGATGGTGTTGTCGATCGGCCTCTTCTTCTCGCTGATGATCGCGGGTCTGAGCCAGCACCTGCCGACGGCCATGTACAGCGGACTCACGTCCAACGGCATGCCGTCGGAAGCTGCCAACGGAATCGCGCACCTGCCGACGGTCGGCATTCTGTTCGCCGCGTTCCTCGGGTACAACCCGATCAAGGAGGTCGGGGGCCAGGCACTGCAGTCACTTCCGCAGGCCAGCGCCGATCACCTCACCGGGCTCAACTTCTTCCCGCACCTGATCAGCGATCCGTTCTCCGACGGCCTCACCGCGGCGTTCACCTTCGCCATGATCTGCTGCGTGATCGGCGCGATCGCGTCGCTGTTCACCGGCAGCAAGACGATGAAGGTCGAGACGGTCGACGGTGCCGCCGCGGAGTCGCATCAGCCTGCCGAATCACTCGGCGAAGAGCTCGCCGCCGTCGCCGCCGACGCGAGCGAGATGCCCGGCGAACTGGTGACCCCCGACTCGTCGCGCCGTTCCTGACGCCGCCGCCGGTCGAGCCCGATCCGCGGGTCAAGCCCGATCCGCTGGTCGAGCCGATCCGCTGGTCGAGCCCGATCCACGGGTCAAGTCGATCCGCTGGTCGAGCTTGTCGAGACCATCCCGCGGCACCGGTCCTCGCCCCGGGGTGGCCTGGCTCGGTAGATGTGTGTCGTTTGTGAGGATGTGGGTGCTGCAGCACCCACATCCTTACGTTCGACACACATTTGGGCCGGAGCAACCCCACTCCTCCGGCTGAGCTCATGCCCGCTGGTGGAGCCTGTCGAGACCACCCTCAGTCGTGAAACTCGTTCTTCGGGAGTCGTTCCCGGGCGTCGGCCGACCAGCGGGCAGCGCGGACCCGCAGGTTCCAGCGAGCAGGAGGCACGGTGAAATCCATCCACCGACCGTCGCCGAGCCAGAGTGACCAGAGATCCTCGTCGGGAAAATCGCCCATCCGCACGTAGACCCGTTCACCCGCTGCCGTCGCGGTCAGCCAACCCTGGTCGGTCGGATCGTCGACGAACTGGGCTTCCGCAGCGAGTACCGACTCCAAGTCGACGACGCGATCGGCACGACTCACCATTGCTCTCCCCCTCGTTGATCCACCCCGGGCGTCACCTCGAAACCCCGACTACCCCGAGCTCAGTCGTCGAGCCCCACGCTGCTGACCGCGGCGACGACCTCACGACACAGCTCGCGCCCTTCGCGGAGCGGCACTATGCCGGTCGTGTGGACCAGGTACGCGACGTTCCCACGCGCAAAGACCTCGTATCGCAGTGCGCAGAACCTGCGCTCGCCGAGATCGAGGTACGTCCCCGTCTGCAGCGACGCACCCTCCGTGCGAAACCCTCGAGCAGTGGTGACGACGTCGTCTTCGTCCCAGCCCGGCAGGGCGCGGGCCTCGACGGGCGCATGGTCGAGAAGTGCACCGAGGTCGGTGTGATGGTCGACGATGAACCGGGTGAGCACGATCGCGATGGTGCCTTCACAACCGTTTCCCGCGACGAATAGGCGCAGACATCCCGGCGACTGTGCGGCCTGCCAGGCGTCGTCGAGGTCGATGGTGATCTCGCCGGGCACCGACATCGGATCGGTGACCCGATGCGCGGAGACCGCCATGCGGGTGAGTCGGTCGAGAATCGGCACCGGGGCATCCACCGCCCGCGCAGCTTCACTTGATCGTCGACGCCGTGCCGCGCCGGCGCTGCGCGGACTGTGCGCGCTGTGTCCACCCAGACGGGTCGACGTGGCTCCGGGCCGATCACGACGATTCATCCGGGTGAAGAACTCGCCCGTTCGCGTATCGATTTCGCCTGTGACGGCGCCGAAATCGGCCTGGTCGGCAAAGCCGGCAGCAATCCCAGTCGAGTCGGCGATCCCCGCCGAGTCGTCTGGGCACTCGGCGGGGTCCGCGGACCCGGTCGTTTCGGAGTCCTGTGCGGCCCCTGGTGGGTGGATCGGTTCGGCGAGCGTGGTCGACTCGCTCATCACGGCTGGGTCGGGCGCATCCGGGCCGGTCTGCACCAGGAGCCGGGTCACCGGTACGGCATCGCTGTCAACGGACACCGGACAATGGTACGCACGTAACAAACCTGGTGACCATCTCGCGCGGGAGTTGGACGTCCCACACCTCACCGAATCCGCTGAACTGAATCATGCTGTCGCGCTAGCGAATTCGCGGGTGATCGTTTGCCGTCCTCAGAAGCCCGATGAACCACCACTCGACCTCGAGGACCGCGACGACCGGAAGAGCATGTAGCCGCCGTAGATCGCGAGGGCGATGAGCCCGACCCAGAAGAGTCCCTTGAGTACCGGGCCGATGATCGCGAGCGCAATCAGCGCCACGACAACGATCCCCAGGATCTTCCAGAAGCCCATTCCCGAGCCGTTGTTGTTATTGCTGTTCGACGATGTGCTGGTGCTGTCATATGAAGTGGTCATGACTCCACGATGCGCGAGATCTGCAGGGAAATCACCTGTTCGGAACCGATCTGGGGGAAAGATCAGGGGCATCCCCGAGCCGGCTGCGGCGCGGTGTAACTCCACCCGAGGGATGCCGGATTGCCCCACGCACACCGGTCCCGGAACCAGCCGATGCAGATGTCGGCGATGAGTTCTGCAGAGGCGCTCACGAGATAACCGTGGGTGCAGTCGTCGAAGCGGTCGTCGAGGCGCCACCGATTGCGCACCGACCGCGGTACCGAATAGCCGGAAAGTCGAGGACGCTCCATCAGGGCAGTCGACAATCTCACCAGGTAGACATCGCCGTGCAGGACGTGCACCTGGGCGCACTCGACATCGGCGTCAGGGGCAACTGTGGTGTCGAGTCCCGCGGGTCCGAGATCGAGTACAGCCGCGTTCGGCATCGCGCCCAGCTCCCGGATCAGCCACGTCCGCATCTCCGCCCAACCGGGCGATGCGGACGGCCCGCGCGACACATTGTGCGTAGTAGGGGTGTTCATTTTGCCATGCCTCATCTCGGCGATCGGATGCGCTCTTACACGCGCACACCACAGTGAAGCACCCACCACCGACAGATTCGTCGAACACATACTCGACAAGGTCCGTGTCGCAGCTACTTCTTCTCCGGTTCATCGCGGCCGAGTGCAGCGTCGGTCTGTGCGTCCGCATACCCGGGCTTGGTGATCCAGTTGGCCTCCAGGCCGTCGGCGCGCTTCTGCGCCTCGTACTCCTCGGCGATGTTCTCGTGGTCGACAGTGATCAGCGGAGACCCGCCGAACTCCCGATACAGCGCGAAGACGACGAGCACCAGCCCGAGCACCGCGCACACCCACGTGCTACCCGGAACACTCGACCAGCCGCGATCGACAACGTCGACAATCGCCCACACAACCCCGACCAGTCCGATGCCGACCAGCACCCCGAAGACACCTCTACCGCGCATCGATTACACCTTTCGCCTGCATGTTCCCGCCGCACGCTCGACCCGGATCGTTCGTAGCCGATCCTGCCACTCCACCGCACGACCCGAGGACCTACGACACAAAACGAACCGACCACGGCAAGATGGCCTCATGCCGATTCCCGGATTCATCACCGAACTGCGCTACCACGTAGGGCATATGCCGCTATGGCTCTCCGGTGTGAGCGGAGTGGTCCGTGACGACCGCGGACACATCCTGCTCACGCAGCGCGCCGACACGGCCGAATGGGCAGTCGTCTCCGGCGTGCTCGAACCGGGAGAACAGCCGGCACGAGCGATCATCCGGGAGATCGCCGAGGAGACCGCCGTCGACGCGGAGGTGGTTCGATTGACCAGCGTCGACGTCACTCCGATGGTCACCTATCCCAACGGCGATCAGACGCAATACCTCGACGTGTGTTTCCTGGTCCGCCACGTCGCAGGTACGCCACGCGCAGCCGACGACGAGAACACCGATGTCGCGTGGTTCGCGCCAGATGCGTTGCCCTCGAGCCTTTCCGAGACGTCGAAGCTGCGCATCGAGAAGGCACTGGCCGACACCTCGGAGGCGTGGTTTCAGCGCTGAGTCAATCAGCGTCGGTCATCTGCTCGGCGATACGCCGGTAGTGCTCGGCTTGCGCCGGATAGTAGTCGTCGAAATCGATGTCCTCGACGCCGGCTCCGACCACGACCGCGACCAGCCGATCAAGGTAGTACTCCCAGCCGGGACCAACGGTCTCGACGCCGCCCGTGTCGTCGAAGATCTGCCGCATAACCAGCTTGGTGAGTCCGTCGACCTCGCTCAATTCGACGCGCAGATCCCATACGAGCCCTTCATCTTCCGACACCACCTGCAGAATCCGGGGCGGTGTGCACTCGACGATGTTCCATGGAGTCGACGCCACGTCGTCGCCTTCGGCGGTCATCACGAGTTCGACCCGACCGGATTCAGGGTCGCCGGTATAGGTGCCGAACCATCGCCCCAACCTGTCGGATTCGGTGACCGCAGCCCACACGTCCTCTATCGACGCACGGAACTCGCGTTCGAACTCGATAACGTTGCGCTCACTCAGTTTTCGGTATCGTCCCGTCGGTTCGGGGATCATCCCGCCTCCTCTTTCCCATGGGATCGCCGCAGTGACCGCTCGCCTTTCGCGCAGTCTTTGCGGGTTCTGTACACCTCGGTGGCGAGCGCATCGAGGGCATGCTGACTGATCGGTGGCAACACCTCGCTCTGTGGCCGATCGAGTGATGTCAGGGAGGCGACGTACTTCGTCACCTCGTCGAGCGCCGCCGGACGCAATCGATGCAGCCGCTCGCGTCCCCTGTCCTCGACGCAGACAAGTCCCGCGTCGTCGAGCACCCGCAGGTGCCTACTCACGGCGGGTCGCGAAATCGTCGCCTCGGTAGACAATTCACGCGTGAGGTCGATCACGCGCATCGGCGCCGTCGCGATGTGGTCGAGAATGCGTCGTCGGACCGGGTCTGCCAATGCGTCGAAGATGTCCTGCACACAGCAAATGGTAACTAATCAGTTACCAATTTAAGAAGACTTTCTCTCATCCGCTGCTGTCCGAGTACAGCGATCGACACCGGACGGTGACCTTCGGATCGGAATAGCGCGACGGTGCCTACGCCTTGAAACAGTTATGGCCGATTCAACGAACTCAGACTCCTCGACTACTGACTCAGCGAAGACACCGACCAACGAGAACACTCTCGACATCGAGTCGGCCGCCGTCACCGCGCGGCAGGCTGTGGCCAACGAATACGGCGAACCTTCGACGGTCGTCGAGATCGTGAAAGCCGAATTGCCACTCCCCGACCCAGGACAAGTCGTCATCGATGTCACGGCGATCGGCGTCAATCCCGCCGACGCCAAGACCGTGCGCGGAGTGATGGGCACCGACGAATCGAAACTTCCCATTCCTATCGGCAACGAACTCGCAGGCGTCGTCCGTGCCGTCGGCGATCCACTCGACGGCCAGACACCTGGCTTCGCGGTCGGCGACGAGGTCATCGCCTACCCGATCTCAGGCGCCTACGCCGACCACGTCGTCGTCAATGAGAAGTCGGTTCACCGCAAACCGGCAGGACTCGATGACGAACATGCGGCGAGTCTCCTGCTGGCAGGTGTCACCGCGGCCGACGCGATCGCCACCGCCGGCGTGCGCGCCGACGACACCGTGCTCATCCACGGCGGCGCCGGAGCGGTCGGCGTGATCGCGGTGCAGTTGGCACGCAAGATCGGAGCTACCGTCATCGCCACCGCCGCGCCCGCCAATCACGACCATCTGCGCGAACTCGGGGCCATCCCTGTCGCATACGGCGACGGCCTTCTCGAGCGTGTACAAGCTGCTGCGGAGAAGCCGGTCACGGCGGCGATCGACACGGTGGGCACCGACGAGGCAATCGACGTGTCCCTCGTGCTCGTCGACGACCGCGACCGCATCGTCAGCATCGCGGCGTTCGGACGCGGCGACGACGGCATCGTGCTGATCAACGGTTCCACTCCGCAGAGCAAAGAGAACCGCAGCAACGCAATCGACGACCTCATCACAGACGCGGCATCGGGCGCTCTGGTGACAGACGTCGCCCGGACGTATCCGTTGGACCAGGCCGCCAAGGCACTCGACGACATCTTGTCGTCGCATCCGCGCGGCAAGTTCGTATTGCTGCCCTGACCCCTTCGGATCGAATTATCTCGCCAGATAGGCCTCGGCCACGACGCCGCGCATGCAGACCGAGCGTGCACGGAGTCCCCCGGCTATCGCGATGTATCTGTTAGTTCCATAGACGCGAAAGGTGTTCCATGACAGTCCCACTCATCACCCTCAACAACGGCGTCGAGATCCCGCAGCTCGGTTTCGGTGTGTTCCAGATCGAGCCGGAGAAGACGGTCGACGCGGTGCGGACCGCGCTCGACGTCGGCTACCGCCACATCGACACGGCCGAGATGTACGGCAACGAGAAGCAGGTCGGTGAGGGCGTCAACGGGTCCGACATCCCGCGCGACCAGGTGTTCATCACCAGCAAGCTCAACAACGGATTCCACGCGTACGACGACGCACTCAAGGCCACCGACCAGACGCTCGCCGACCTGGGCGTCGACGCCGTCGACCTGTTCTTGATCCACTGGCCGCTGCCGGAGGTCGGGGATTTCGTCGAGACATGGAAGGCGCTGGAGAAGATCTACGCCGACGGCAAGGCGCGAGCCATCGGAGTGTCGAATTTTCAGAAGCACCACCTCGAGCGGCTCTTCGCCGAGACCGAGATCGTGCCCGCGGTGAATCAGATCGAGGTGCACCCCTATCTGACGCAGGACGATCTGCGGGCATTCAACGCCGACCACGGCATCGCGACCGAGGCGTGGTCGCCGATCGCGCAAGGCGACGTCCTCGACGACCCGGTCCTGAAGAAGATCGCCGAGGAGAAGGGTAAGTCGACTGCCCAGGTCACCCTGCGGTGGCACATCCAGCGCGGCGACATCATCTTCCCCAAGTCGGTCACCCGCTCGCGCGTCGAGGAGAACTTCGACATCTTCGACTTCGAGCTGTCCGGCGACGACGTCGCAGCCATCGACGGCCTCAACAAGAACAAGCGCCGCGGCCCCGACCCGGACACCTTCAACTACGTGCCCTGACCTGCGCCGCGCAAACGGTTCGCTCCCGCTCGGCGAAAAGCCGAGCGGGAGCGGCGGCTTTCGCCAATCGAGCTGGTCCACCGCTGATCGAGCCACTCTTCCGCTGATCGAGCCACTCTTCCGCTGATCGAGCTTGTCGAGATCACCCCTTCCGCTGATCGAGCGGGCGCGAGCGCAGCGAGCACCCGAGTCGAGATCACTCCCCCACCCCGAAACATCTCGCGAGCACCGTCGCGCACAATGAGATGAATGAAGATCTCGCAGCGCGCCCAGGAGGTCGCACCGTTCTACGCGATGGACTTCGCGAGCAGAGCGGCCGCCGTCGAGGCGCAGGGCAGCCCGGTGATTCGGCTGAGCATCGGCGAACCCGATTTCGGTGCTCCGCCTGCATTTCTCGCGGCAGCCCGAGAGGTCTCCGACGGCCGCCCACTGACGTACACGGGCGCACTTGGCCTCCCCGAACTACGTGAGGCCATCGCCGACTTCTATCGCCACCACTTCCGCGCCAACGGCGTCACGGCGGAGCAGGTCGCAGTCACCTCGGGAGCGTCGGCGGCGCTGCTTCTCGCATGCGCCGCGCTGATCGACCCGGACGACGGTGTGCTGATCGGCGATCCGTCGTATCCGTGCAATCGACAGTTCGCGCAGGCGTTCGGCGCGCGCGTCAGCTTGGTGCCGACCGGCGTCTCCGATCGCTTCCAGCTCACCCCGGATGCCGTCGACGCCGCGTGGTCGGAGAGCACACGCGGGGTGATCGTGGCGTCGCCGTCGAACCCGACCGGCACGTCGTTGCCCTACGACGAGCTCGTCGAGCTGTGCCACCGCGTTGCCGCGCGCGGCGGGTGGAGCATCGTCGACGAGATCTACCTCGGACTCTCCGATCCCGGGCCCGACGGCCGGCCTCCACGCAGCGTCCTCGCCGATCCCACCACCGGCCCCGATGTTGTTGTGGTGAACAGCTTTTCGAAGTACTTCGGCATGACGGGCTGGCGGCTCGGCTGGTGCATCCTGCCACCCGACATGGTCGACGTCGTCGAGCGCCTCGCGCAGAACTTCTACGTGTGCCCACCCACGCCGGCACAGTACGCTGCGCTGAGCTGCTTCAGTCCGGAATCCCTTGCGGTATGCGAAGATCGACGCCGCGAGTTCGTCTCGCGCCGACAACTCGTACTCGACGCACTCACTGCGATGGGCTTGCGTGTGCCGGTCATCCCCGACGGCGCGTTCTACGTGTACATCGACGTCTCCGACACCGGACTGGGCTCGTGGGAATTCTGCGAGCGCGCACTCACCGAAGCACACGTCGCACTCACTCCCGGAAAGGATTTCGGCGCCGCAACGGCCGATGATCACGTCCGACTGTCGTACGCGGCATCGACGGCCGATCTCACCGAGGGTCTCCGACGTCTCGCATCGTTCGTCGAAGGTCTGGCGTCATGAACCTCGACGGCACTGACCTCGACGACGTTGCACTCGATCACGTAGTCGACGCCGCGCCAGCGGATTGCGCGCTACCCGGCGTCGTCGTAGGTGTAACCACTTCCCACGACACGATCTACCTCAAAGCTGCAGGTCCACGGACCGCGGGCACCGATGAGGCGCTGGCCAAGGATGCCGTTCTCGCACTGTTCTCGATGACCAAACCGTTGACCGCAACGCTGGCACTGCAACTCGTCGACGACGCCCTCCTCGACCTCGACGCCCCCGCGTCCGAGTACGCCCCCGACCTCTCCGGGATCGGCGTCCTCACCGGATTCGATGGAGACACACCGGTGGTGCGCGCACCACGGACACCTGCGACTACCCGCCAATTACTTACTCACACAGCAGGATTCGCCTACGACTTCTTCGATGCCGACTGCGCGCGAGCGATCGCGGACCTCGGCCTGCCCGACGTCGCGACCGCGACCAAGGCATCGCTGCAAGCACCACTGATGTTCGATCCCGGAACCCGATGGGAGTACGGGACGAACCTCGACTGGGTGGGCAGGGTCATCGAAGGCGCGACCGGACGCCGACTCGGCGACGTCATGTCCGAACGCCTACTCACGCCGCTAGGCATGCGCGACACCACTTTTCGTCGCGGACCACAGATGCTCGAGCGGAGCGCGACCCTGCACGTACGCACCGGCGACGGTCACCTCAAGGCATTGCGGCCACCGACCTCGCCCGACGATCCCGAACTCGATAT
Source organism: Gordonia sp. 852002-10350_SCH5691597 (assembly GCF_001665715.1). Taxonomy (NCBI): domain Bacteria; kingdom Bacillati; phylum Actinomycetota; class Actinomycetes; order Mycobacteriales; family Gordoniaceae; genus Gordonia; species Gordonia sp. 852002-10350_SCH5691597. The sequence continues at coordinate 41,454 of NZ_LZMO01000115.1, read as the reverse complement.
GGGCGGCCAGGGCATCTACTCCACCGCCGAAGACTTCCTCACCTTCATCCGCTTCTGGTTGCGCGGCGGCAGATCCGACTCGGGGCAACAGCTCCTCCGCCCGGAAACGGTCGACGCCGCAACACGCAACCACCTCGGAGCGCTCGGGATCACGCCGCTCCCCGGCGTCAACCCACGCAAGACCAACGATGTCGACTTCTTTCCCGGCGTCGACAAGGGGTGGAATCTCATCGCGATGACAAACAATTCCCAGGCACCGACCGGACGCAGCGCGGGCTCCATGGGCTGGGCCGGGCTGGCCAACCTCTACTTCTGGGTCGATGCCCAAAGAGGCATCGGCGGACTCTGGGCCACCCAGCTCCTACCGTTCTTCGACCCTGCCGCCGTCGCCGCGTCGCAGCAGTTCGAGAAGGCGGTCTACGACTCCCTGCGCTGAGCGCGCCTGGTGACACCGCGGTCCGGAGCCGACACCGAACGTCGCGCCGCACGAGCTGTCGGGGCCGGTGCGCGGCGTCGAGAATATGTGTCGTCTTGAAGGATGTGTGTGCTGCAGCGCCCACATCCTTCGATACGGCACACATTCATGCGCTGGCAGGTTCGACGATCAGCGCCAACTTCACCAGCCAGCGTCGAATCAGCGCTGCCACTCTCCCTGCGCGAAGGTCGTCCCAGGTCCAGCGCACGACCATGATGCCCATCGCGCGGAGTTCGTCTTCCCGACGCTTCTCGCGCACCACGACCTCGGTGGCGTCCTCCCCAGGTTTGAGGAGCTTCGCGTACTTCACCTTGCCGTCGAACTCTCCGACGAGCCTCCCGCCCCAGTCGAAATCAGTACGCGCCACGTGCTCGCCGTCGACGTCGCGGAACGTGTGCTGCAGCCTCGCCGCGGGCAGACCCGCCTCGATCATCTGCGCCCTACTCCACGACTCGCCCGGATTCTCCGACCGCCCGTCGGCGTGATGCAGCGCTCGGCGCGCCAGACCCACACCGCGACGCTTGCCGGCGAGCATCTTCGTCATGACGTCGCGGTCGGCACCGAGCCGCAGAGCCGAATCAACAACGGCGAGCGCCTGGGCGAACGTCTGTGCCCCGCAGGCAATGTCGACGGCCGTTCGTTCGATCGAGGTGATCAGCACGCCGTCGACCTCGACGAGTTCGTCGTCAGACAGTGCCGCGACATGGCGGTGATGGGTCGCGGTTCGAAATCCCGCACCACTCACCGTCGTCGAATGGACGCGCGTCAGCGTCGGCGAGAGCATCTCGAGGCCATGCACCGCCGCGGCACTCTGATGACTCAGCGCAGCGCGAGCCTTCGGCCCCGACTCCTCCACTCCTGATACCGCTGCGCCCGACTCCTCCACTTCAGGCTTCCCGGCGCCCGACTCGACAGCGCCCGACTCGCCCGGCCCGAGATCCCCTGCGCCCACGCCATCACCCCTCACGGCTCGCCCGGACGCGAGCGCGACGAGCCGGTGGCGTTCGAGCCGAGTCCGCTCGGCGCGGACGACGAAGACCCCGCGATGGACACGCTCGATCTCCCGTCGACGCAGCGACGCGCGCAGGTCGTTGTCGGTGTATCCGGCGGCAAGAACCGCGTTCCGATGGATGAGCCCGAACCGGTCGGCTGGATAACAAGCAGCGGCATAGCGGGCAGCAGAGTCGGGTTCAGTAGCGGGTGAGTGCATGACATATCCGACGCACCCCCGACCCGCCAGGTTCCACATCCGCCGAGATACGCCTCTGGCCGCGGTAAATGTGTGTCGAACGTGAAGATGTGGGTGCTGCAGCACCCACATCCTTCGATCCAACACACATTTACAACCAGGCCCGACGTCGGGCGCGCCGCGCCCAGCCGCGGCCGACCGCCGCGCACGACGCCCCGCCCGCGCCTAACGTTCCGCCGCGGCGCACGGCCAAGCCCCGCTCACCGGCCCACCGCCCCGCGCCATCGACGCCCCGCGCCATCGACGCCCCGCCCCCATCGCATAACCGCTGCGCGATCGTGAATATGTGCCCCGTCTCACAGTGAGACGGTTGTGATGCACCTCACGCGGTTGTATCGAAAGCGCTCCAGTCCAGCCAGGTCGGCACAGCGCCGGCCCATACGAGGAGGCGCACATTGAGCAGGCAGAGCTTGACCAAAGCCCATGCGAAGATCACCGAGTTGTCGTGGGAGCCCACCTTCGCCACCCCCGCCACTCGGTTCGGTACCGATTACACGTTCGAGAAGGCCCCCAAAAAGGATCCGCTCAAGCAGATCATGCGGTCGTACTTCCCGATGGAGGAGGAGAAGGACAACCGCGTCTACGGTGCCATGGACGGCGCCATTCGCGGCAACATGTTCCGGCAGGTCCAGGAACGTTGGCTCGAATGGCAGAAGCTGTTCCTGTCGATCATCCCCTTCCCTGAGATCTCCGCCGCACGCGCGATGCCGATGGCCATCGACGCCGTCCCGAACCCGGAGATCCACAACGGACTCGCGGTGCAGATGATCGACGAGGTTCGTCATTCGACGATCCAGATGAACCTCAAGAAGCTGTACATGAACAACTACATCGACCCGGCCGGCTTCGACATCACCGAGAAGGCATTCGCGAACAACTACGCGGGCACCATCGGCAGGCAATTCGGTGAGGGTTTCATCACCGGTGACGCCATCACCGCGGCAAATATCTATCTGACGGTCGTCGCCGAGACCGCGTTCACCAACACCCTGTTCGTGGCAATGCCCGACGAGGCGGCCGCCAACGGCGACTACCTGCTTCCGACGGTCTTCCACTCCGTGCAGTCCGACGAGTCGCGCCACATCTCCAACGGCTACTCGATTCTGCTGATGGCGCTGGCCGACGAACGCAATCGTCCACTGCTGGAACGGGATCTGCGCTACGCATGGTGGAACAACCACTGCGTCGTCGACGCCGCGATCGGCACCTTCATCGAGTACGGAACCAAGGACCGCCGCAAGGATCGCGAGTCCTACGCCGAGATGTGGCGTCGCTGGATCTACGACGACTACTACCGCAGTTACCTTCTGCCGCTGGAGAAGTACGGTCTGACGATTCCGCACGATCTGGTCGAGGAGGCGTGGAACCGCATCGTCGACAAGCACTACGTGCACGAGGTCGCCCGCTTCTTCGCCACCGGCTGGCCGGTCAACTACTGGCGCATCGACGCCATGACCGACACCGACTTCGAATGGTTCGAGGAGAAGTATCCCGGTTGGTACAACAAGTTCGGGAAGTGGTGGGAGAACTACAACCGCCTCGCCTACCCCGGCAAGAACAAGCCGATCGCCTTCGAGGACGTCGACTACGAGTACCCACACCGGTGCTGGACGTGCATGGTGCCGTGCCTGATCCGCGAGGACATGGTGACCGACAAGGTCGACGGCCAGTGGCGCACCTACTGCTCGGAGACCTGTGCCTGGACCGACAAGGTGGCCTTCCGTCCCGAGTACGAAGGACGCCCGACCCCGAACATGGGGCGCCTCACCGGTTTCCGTGAATGGGAGACGCTGCACCACGGCAAGGATCTCGCCGACATCATCAAGGATCTCGGCTACGTCCGCGACGACGGCAAGACGCTCATCCCGCAGCCGCATCTCGATCTCGATCCCAAGAAGATGTGGACGCTCGACGATGTGCGCGGCATCCCGTTCGGCAGCCCGAATGTGGCGCTGAACGAAATGAGCGACGAGGAACGCGAAGCTCATATTGCCGCCTACATGGCCAACAAGAACGGGGCCGTCACGGCCTGATCCGCGACGGACGCACTCGCCGCGCCGGTCGAGCAAGCCCGAGCTTCGCCCGGCTCGGCGAGTCACCCCGAGCCCCGGGGTAAGGGCGTATCGAGACCAACTCCGCAAGCGTGGTCTCGATACGCCCCCGGCTTCGCTCATGGCCACCCGACCAGCGCGGACATCCCCATAAAGCCCAGGAGACTTCATGGCCGACACGCATCACATCAGCTTCGAACCCGTCGACATCGAGATGGAGGTAGCCGAGGACGAGACCATCCTCGACGCCGCATTCCGGCAGGGAATCCACCTCATGCACGGCTGCCGGGAAGGCCGTTGTTCGGCCTGCAAGTCGTACATGCTCGACGGCGACGTCCAAATGGACGACTACTCCACCTTCGCCTGCAACGACGCAGAAGAAGCCGAAGGGTACGTACTCCTTTGTCGCACATACGCATACAGCGATTGCGAGATCGAGCTCCTCAACTTCGACGAGGACGAACTGCTCGGCGGCGCGCCCATCCAGGACGTCACCACGAAGGTCGCCGCCATCGAGCCGATGACCCGCGACATCGTGTCGCTGAAACTCGACGTCGTCGAACCGGAGACCGTCGAATTCAGGTCGGGTCAGTATTTCGACCTGTTCATCCCGGGCACCGACGAGAAGCGGTCGTTCTCCATCGCCACCACTCCGGCGACTCCGGATCGGCTTGAGTTCCTGATCAAGAAGTATCCCGGTGGTCTGTTCGCCGGCATGCTCACCGACGGACTGTCGGTGGGGCAAGAGATCAAGGTCAACGGGCCGTACGGATCGTGCACTCTGCGCAACGGTCACGTCCTGCCGATCGTCGCGATCGGCGGCGGCGCGGGAATGGCGCCACTGCTCTCGCTGCTCCGACACATCAGCGAGACAGGACTCAACCGACCGGTTCGGTTCTACTACGGCGCGCGCACCGCGTCGGATCTCTTCCTTCTCGACGAAATCGCCACTCTCGGTGAGAAAATCGACGATTTCTCGTTCACTGCATGTCTGTCGGAGAGCACCGACGACGCACCCGACGGCGTCACCGTCATCGGCGGGAACGTCACCGACATCGTCAACGACAACGAAGCGGACCTCGCCCGAACGGAGGTGTATTTCTGCGGTCCCCCACCCATGGTCGATGCAGCTCTCGCGCTTGCCGAGCAGCATTCGGTTCCCCGCGACCAGATCTTCTACGACAAGTTCACCAGCCCGGCATTCGACTCCTGATCACGACCACCGCGGTCGAGTCAGCCTGAACGACAGGAACGAAAGGTATGTCCGCACCAGCTCAATCGAGGGAACGCAGTTTCCCGTCCATCGAATTCACCGACGCCGAGGCCGGCGCAAGGGAATTCCCGAGCAGCCGCAGCCGCAAGTACAACTACTATCAGCCGTCCAAGAAGCGGGCCACGATCTATGAGGACGTCACCGTCGACGTCCAGCCCGACCCTGAACGTCACCTCACCCAGGGATGGATCTACGGCTTCGGCGACGGCCCGGGCGGGTATCCGAAGGAGTGGACCGCCGCGCAATCGGACAACTGGCATCAGTTCCTCGATCCCAACGAGGAATGGGAACAGTCGATCTACCGCAACAACTCCGCGGTCGTCCATCAGGTTGACCTGTGCCTGCAGAACGCCAAGCGTGCACGGGCCTATGACGGGTGGAATTCCGCGTGGCTCAAGTTCATCGAGCGCAACCTCGGCGCCTGGATGCATGCCGAGAGCGGCATGGGTCTGCATGTGTTCACCTCGATTCAGCGGTCGGCACCGACGAACATGATCAACAACGCGGTCTGCGTCAACGCCGCGCACAAGCTGCGCTTCGCGCAGGATCTCGCCCTGTTCAACCTCGACCTCTCCGAAGCCGAGGAAGCGTTCGACGGCTCGGCGCACAAGGAGGTCTGGCAATCGGCCCCCGAGTGGCAGCCCACGCGCGAGGCGGTGGAGCGACTGACGGCGATCGGTGATTGGGCCGAACTGCTGTTCTGCTCCAATATCGTCTTCGAGCAACTGGTGGGCTCACTGTTCCGATCGGAGCTCGTCATGCAGGTTGCCGCCCGCAACGGCGACTACATCACACCCACGATCGTCGGCACCGGAGAGTACGACTACGACCGCGACCTGAACTACTCGCGCGCACTGTTCCAGATGCTCTCGCGTGACGAGAAGTACGGCATCGACAATCGAAAGCTCTTCTCGCGGTGGATGTCTGAATGGGTACCGCGAAGCCTCGACGCAGCCCGCGCCCTGCAGCCGATCTGGTCGCAGCCGGCCGACAAGTCGGTCACCTTCTCATCCAGTCTCGAACACGCGAAGACCAAGTTCGCCGACGTTCTGACCGCCATGGACGTCGATATTCCAGAGGAGCTGAACAAGTGAGCACCATGCAATTCGGGGCCGATACCGAGTTCTCCAACATGTGCGGTGTCACGCTCATGAATACGCCGATCGGTCGCATCGTCGCCGACGTCATGGGAGCCAAGGACGGCGTCGAACTCACCGAGTACCCGTCGATGATCCGTGTCGACGGCGTCAACCGCCTCATATTCGACTACGACGAACTGACCGATGCCCTCGGCCAGGACTTCGACGGGTCGATCTTCGAGGAGATCAGCTCCACGCACTACGGGCGGATGGTTCACCTCGACGACAAGACCATCCTGTTCGCCAGCCCGGAGGACGCCGCCGAGTTCATCGGATTCGACCTCACCGCGTCGTCGTAACACTTCGCCGCAGGCGCCGAGGATCGTCCACCCGGCGCCTGCGGCGAGTCCATTGCGGCTCACTTCTGTTGCCGTACAGCCGCTTTCCTCTACTCCATCCAGCCCGGTCACACGACAGCCCGATCAATTACGACAGCCCAGATCTCAGAGAGCGAGTGAGAAGATGTACGAGAAGAATGGCGAGAAATACTTCATCGTCGACGCCCACGTCCACCTGTGGGACGGCCGCGAATCCAATCAGCGCAACATTCACGGCAAACAGTTCATCGACTGCTTCTACGACTATCACCGCAACCTGAGTCCCGAGGAGCAGGTGTGGGACTACGACACCTACTGCTACTACGGCGCGGACCGTCTGATGCAGGATCTCTTCGTCGACGGTCCCGCCGATCACGCGATCTTCCAGGCCACGATCCTCAAGGACTTCTACGTCAACGGCTTCGCCCAGGTCGACGACTCACTCAAGCTTGCGCAGGACAACCCCGACAAGCTCACCTACAACCACGCCTACGACCCGCGCGACGGCGAAGACGGTCTGGTCCAGCTCCGACGCGATGCCGAGGCGATGGACCTCAAGGGCGTCAAGCTGTATACCGCTGAATGGCATGGGGATTCACGCGGATACAAGCTCGACGACCCGTGGTCGAGGCGCTATCTGGAGGAGTGCCTGAACCTGGGCATCAAGAACGTCCACGTCCACAAGGGCCCGACGATCCGCCCGCTCGACCGAGACGCCTTCGACGTCGCAGATGTCGACAAGGTCGCGACCGACTACCTCGATCTGAACTTCATCATCGAACACGTCGGGCTTCCTCGTCTCGAGGACTTCTGCTGGATCGCCACGCAGGAGTCCAACGTGTACGGCGGTCTCGCCGTTGCCATTCCGTTCATTCACACGCGCCCGAGGTACTTTGCGCAGATCATCGGCGAGCTCCTCTACTGGATCGGTGAGGACAAGATTCTGTTCTCCAGCGACTACGCACTCTGGACACCGCAGTGGCTCGTCGAACGCTTCGTCGACTTCCAGATTCCCGAGGACATGACGGAGTACGCGCCGATCACCGTCGAGCAGAAGAAGAAGATCCTCGGACTCAATGCCGCGGCACTGTACCCGCACATCTCGGTTCCAGAGGAACTGCGAATTCCCACCGACGCGGCCGATCCGGGTGTCGACGTCGCTGCAGGCGCCCAGGACACGCCGGCCGCGGAGGCGGCAACCGCATGACCGCGCTCGCACATCGCGGGCAGACGCACACATCGGGTATCCAGTTGTCGGACAACGTCATCGCAGCTCTCGATACCGTTGCCGATCCCGAGTTGGATCTGCCCATCACAGAACTGGGGTTCGTGCGCTCGATCAGCCTCGACGACGAGGGTGTCACCGTGCATCTGCGACTACCCACGTCGTTCTGTTCGCCGAACTTCGCTTACCTCATGGCATCTGACGCGCTCGATGCGCTGGAAGCGATCGACGACATCGGACGGGTCCGCGTGATGCTCGACGATCACCACGACTCGGACAAGATCAACGCGGGTCTGGCGGCACACGCGGGATACAAGGGCACCTTTGGTGTCGAGGCGGAGCAGGATCTCGAGGAACTTCGGCTCACCTTCTTCCGCAAGGCGCACACCGCTGCCATGGAACGTGCTGTGACCCCGCTGATCTCGTCGGGCGTCGTCGACGTCGAGGGCTGCACGCATCTGCTGCTGCGCGACATCCCTGACGGACCGGAGAAGTACGCACTCTTGCGCAGGCGAGTACAGATCGGACTCGGTGTCTGCCCCAACTGTCGGGCCGTCGTCGACGAGGACGGGCGGAGTTTGAGTGCCGACGAGGTTCCGATGCGCATGCGGTTCGCGCGATCGGTGCGAATCTCTATGGAGGGCAACGCACATTTCTGCCGCGGGTTGCTCGCGACCCGCTACGCCGACGACGACGAATGCGACGGGACAAGCGGCCCGGTCATCACCGACCTGCGCCACCACACGTTCGACGCATCACGTACAGCAACCACTACTGGGAGGTCATCATGAGAGCCGTACAGGTTGTCGGCTACCACGACAAGCTGCAACTCACCGAGGTGCCCGATCCGGTGGTGACCGGTCCACTCGACGTGATCGTGCGGATCGGTGGCGCTGGCGTGTGCCGCACCGATCTACACATCCTCGAGGGACAGTGGGCCGAGAAGAGCGGCGTCGAACTGCCGTACACGATCGGGCATGAGAACGCCGGATGGGTCGAGGCGATCGGCGATGCCGTCACCAATGTGTCGGTGGGCGACAAGGTGATCCTGCACCCGCTGATCACGTGCGGCCTGTGTCGGGCCTGCCGCGCAGGCGACGACGTGCACTGCGAGAACAACAAGTTCCCCGGCATCGACACCGACGGCGGTTACGCCGACTACCTGAAGACCACTGCGCGCAGCGTCGTGAAGATCGACGATTCGCTAGAGCCTGCCGATATCGCGGCTCTCGCGGATGCCGGTTTGACGGCCTATCACGCGGCCGCCAAGGTCGCACGGATGACACGACCCGGCGACACCTGCGTCGTAATCGGCGCGGGCGGTCTGGGGCACATCGGGATTCAGGTTCTTGCCGCGATCTCCGGGGTGCGCATCGTGGTGGTCGACCGTAATCCCGATGCGGTGGCGCTTGCGGTCGAGGTCGGTGCGCACGAGGGCATCGTCGCCGACGGCGCCGGGAGCGCAGCGAGCGGGCCGGATTCACACGGCACGCAGGTCGAGAAGGTGCTTGCGCTGACCGACGGCAAGGGCGCCGAAGCCGTCCTCGACTTCGTCGGCGAGGGCGGCGCGACGACGGAGGGCATCGCGATGCTGCGCCAGGCGGGCAACTACTTCGTCGTCGGCTACGGGGAGAACATCAACATCCCGACCATCGACGTGATCTCGACCGAGATCAACTTCATCGGAAACCTCGTCGGCTCGTACAACGATCTGACCGAGCTCATGACGCTGGCGGCGGCGGGAAAGGTGAAGCTACACACCGTCACTTACCCACTGACCGAATACCAGCAGGCGCTCGACGACCTCGACGCCGGCCGGGTGCGCGGCCGCGCGATCCTCGTCCCCTGAGGTTTCGACAAGCTCAACCAGCGGGACAGCTCAACCAGGAAACCCCAACCCCCACAACCCAATCGAAAGAGGTGCCAACATGGCCAAGGAGTTGCGCTACAACGCCGAAGCGCGACTGCGGCTGGAGCGGGGCGTCAACGCCCTCGCCGACGCGGTCAAGGTGACATTGGGTCCGAAAGGACGCAATGCGGTGCTGGAGAAATTGACCGGACCGCCGACGATCACCAATGACGGAGTCACGATCGCACGCGAGATCCAGCTGCGAGATCCGTTCGCCAACATGGGTGCTCAGTTGGTCAAGGAAGTCGCCATGAAGACCAACGGCGTCGTGGGTGATGGCACCACGACGGCCACCGTGCTGGCGCAGGCCATGGTCCGCGAGGGACTGCGCGCCGTCGAGCAGGGCGCCAACCCGATGCGGGTGCGTCGCGGTATCGAGCGCGCGGTGACCGCTGTCGTCGGGTCGTTGAACGACCAGGCCGTCCAGATCGGCGGCCGCAGCGACCTGGAACGGATCGCATCACTTGCCGCAAGTGACGACGAGGTCATCGGCGACGTGATCGCGACGGCCGTCGAGCATGTCGGCAAGACCGGAGTGATCACCACCGAGGAGAGCGACACCCTCGGCCTCGCGGTCGACATCGTCGACGGCATCGAGTTCGACCACGGCTACATTTCCGGCTACATGGTCACCAATCCCGACCGCATGGAAGCCGTCCTCGAGAATCCCGTGGTCTTGTTGACCAACAAGAAGATCACGTCGGTGCAGGAGATCATGCCCGCGATCGAGGTGGCCAAGCGGGCCGATCGGCCGCTGCTCGTCCTCGCCGAGGATGTCGACGGCCCGGCGTTGCAACTGCTCGTCGGTGGCAACATGCACAAGACGATGCAGTCGGTCGTGGTGCGCGCCCCCGGTTTCGGGCATCGACGTATCGCCGAACTCGAAGATCTCGCGGTCGCACTCGGTGGCCACGTGATCGCCAAGGACACCGGCATCGAGTTGTCCGAGGTGTCGATCGACCATCTCGGGACCTGCGACCGGGTGACGGTCACCGAAAACGAGACGACGATCGTCGGCGCCCACGGCGACCAGGCTGCCGTCGACGCCCGCGTGTCACATCTGGAAGCGCAGCTCCAGCGGGCCCGTATCGACGCAGATCGCGACGGTCTCGAGCTCCGCATCGCCCGATTGACCGGACGCGTGGCCGTGATCAGGGTCGGTGGCGTGACGAGCGTCGAACTCAAGGAACGCATGCTTCGCGTCGAAGACGCGTTGGCGGCGACACGCGCAGCGGTCGAGGCGGGGATCGTCTCCGGCGGCGGTACCGCTTTGGCACAGGCGCATCGCGCGCTCGAACCGCTCGAGGCGACCGGCGACGACGCCGTCGGCATCGACGTCGTGCGACGGTCCCTTGCCGAACCGGTGCGCTGGATCGCCACCAATGCGGGCTACGACGGCGACGAGGTCGTGAAGGTTGTGACGGGATTACCCCTCGGGCACGGCTTCAACGCGCTCACCGGCGAGTACGCGGACATGTTCGACGAGGGCGTCATCGATCCGTGCAAGGTGACCCGCGCCGCACTGGAGAGTGCGGCATCCATCGCCGCACTGTTGATCACCACGGAGACCGCGGTGGTCGAGGAGGTCATGGGCAATCCCGGCGCGATCCCCGCACCCGGATTCGGCGACCTGGCGGAAGGAATGGTACGTCCGTCCAACATCTACTGACCGTAAGGCTCTCCCCTGACCGGGAGGCACCGAACCGTCGGTAGTCCCCGAACTGGGCCGGTCGCGATCTGAACAAACCGTTCACGGCGTTGATCGCGGCCGGCCCTTCCCCCGTCGCACACGTGCGTGCTCTGCTGCGAACTCATTCGCTCGGGACCATGTGTCGGCTACACTCGAAAGTGAGATATAGATCACAGAGGGGTACTTGCCACGTGATATCCCGGCCGCCAGCCCAGGCTCCGACATCACGACTCGTCGCTCGCGCCCGCGAGCGATTCTTGAGCGACGACGACGTCGATGTCGATGTCCGCGACGCGATCTTCACGTCGTGGCGGCGTTCCCGCGCGCTCAACGTCGATGCCGACCGACTCGAACTCCCCTTCGTTCGTGAACCGAATCCCGAGACGCCGCTGATCGCCGCAGCCCGGCCGGTGATCGACCAACTCGCCAACGACCTCGTCGCCGAACCGATCAGCATCATCCTCACCTCGCCCGACGGCGTCGTACTCTCGCGTGCCACAGCCAATCGCAGCCTGCAACGGATGCTCGACGACGTCAGCCTTGCCCCCGGCTACAGCTACAGCGAAGAACACGCGGGAACCAACGGAATCGGCACAGCCCTCGAGACCCGGCAACCGACGTTGGTGAGTGGCTCGGAACACTACGCAGGCTGCCTCGGCCGACTCTCCTGCGCCGGAGTTCCCATCCTCAACCCCATCTCCGGAGCCATCGTCGGCGCGCTCGACCTCACCTGCCTGACCGAGCAGGAGCACCCGTCGACGCTGCTCCTCTCACTGGCGAAGTCGGCGACGTCACAGATCGTGCAGCGCATGGTCTCGCAGGCCAGCGAGCGCGAATCCCGACTTCTCAACGCCTATCTCGCGACGTGTCGTCGAGCTCCGCAGGCGATGGTGATCGGGCTGTCCGGCGACGTCGTGTTGATGAACCGCCGACTGCGCCACAGCATGAATCCCTCCGACCAGACCGCACTCCTCGAACTGGCCGTCGACCATTCCGTCGACGGCCATTCGCTCGACGCCGCCGTTCCCCGAGTCAGCGCGTTGCCCAGCGGGATAGTCGCACGGTTGTCACCTGTCGACGAACACTGCGACTCCGATATCGCCGTCTTCCGAGTTCACCTCGTGGACAGCAGCCCCACCCGACACACACGCGTCACCCGGCCGTCCACCACTGCCCTTCCACGACTCGTCGGCCGCAGTTCGTCGTGGCGTCAGTGCTGCGACAACGTCGCCGGGCACGTTCGGGCCGGACGCTGGATCGCGGTCTCGGGCGAATCGGGCACCGGTCGGACCGCCGTACTCCGGGCCGCGGCCGAACAGTTCCTACCCGGCACGACACGCGTGTTCAACGCCGACGACTTCGAGTCGCCGGAGACGTTCGATGCACTCGAAGCCGAACTCTCGGGCGACGGCTTCGGGGTCATCATTCGCGGTCTCGACCAACTCGACGACGACACCGTGAACGCGATCTCCGATCTGCTTCCGGGACGCGAGCACGCGGGCTGGCTCGCGGTGACAACATTGCCCGACGCCGGCAACGCGGCGTCGGTGCTCCTGCCGTTCTTCGGGCACACGGTCGAACTCCCGCCGCTGCGGCATCGCATCGAAGACCTCCACGATCTGGTGCCGACACTGCTCAAACAACTGACCCGTGGACGGGAGTTGACCGTCGCTCCGGACGCGATGAACCAGCTCAGCAAGTACTCGTGGCCGGGGAACGTCGCGGAGCTGCGACAGATCCTGCGCGAGGTGGTCACTCATCAGCGCACCGGAACCATCGAAGCGGCCCAACTGCCGCCGCGCTGCCGCTCGACAAGCAGGCACACTCTGACCAGGATCGAGTCGCTCGAACGCGACGCGATCGTGCGCAGCCTCGAGGAGAACGACCACAGCAAGGCCGCAGCCGCCGCGGCCCTCGGCATCTCGCGGGCGACCATCTACCGCAAGATCCGCGAGTTCGGGATCAACACCTGACCCCGGTGCGATCAGTGCCAGTCGCTGACCGCCACATCGCGCGGTGCGGGTGTCCCCTTGCCGGACTCGATCAGCGCTTTGAGGCTCAACAGGAAGACCGCCCACTTGGTGCTGCAGTGATTCATGAACGGCACCTGCTCGCGCCAGCCGTCGTGACTGAACATCACGATGGCGTAGTCGCCCTCCTGGCGCAGCGACCACGTGATGGTCGTGCCAACCCACTCGTCCGGCCCCTCGACGACCCGCCATCGCACCGACTCCGACGGAACGGTCTCGAGTACCTCCATGTCGAATCCGCCGACCGGCGGGAAGCGGAATTCGAGGCGCCCGCCGGCCGTGCCGTCACCGCTCACGTCTTCTGTCCACCAGCCCGCAAGACCGTCGATCGTGGTCAGTGCGTCGTAGACGTCTGTGGTGGCGGCGCCTTCGACGCCGATCCTGTGCAGGATGCTGCCCATCATGTACTCCCTTGATCCTTCTGTTCTGAACGGTTCTGTTCTGGACGGTTCTGTTGTGAACGTTGGTGTTCTGTCTTGCTGCGGTTTCGGGCCTGCTGCAACGCCTCGGCGATGCCCTTGATGCGATGCAGCCGGGCATCCCATGCCGCGCCGACGGATTCGAGCTGCGCAGCAGCTTTCGCGAGCTGAGCCCTGTTGACGTCGTAACGTCGCTCGCGTCCCGCAGACGTCGCCTGCACGAGTCCTGCCCGGTCGAGTACGCCGAGATGCTTCGCCACTCCCTGCCTGCTGACCGGAAGCTGTTCGCTCAACGACGTCGCCGTGCCCCCGTCGCCAGCAAGAAGTAGGTCGACGATGCGGCGCCGCGTCGGATCTCCGATGGCCGACCACAGCGCGTCGTCGACGTCGCCCGTCGACGCTTTGCCCTGCGTCACGACGCTGCTTCCATTCCGGCAACGTAGGTCACCAGTCGGGGCAGGAAGAAGTTCCAGCCGTCGACGTGTTCGCGGAACTGCCGCTCGAGTTCTGCTTCCTCCCAACCTCTTTCACGGAATCCCGTCTCGGTCATCGTCAGCGTCGTACCGCTACCCGACGCGGTGAGGGCGAAAGTGACGAGCAACGAATTGCCCGCGGCCGGGCCCTCGCCGGCCTGGTGAGTCCACCGGAACGAGAACGTGCGCGGCGGATTCGATTCGACGACGCTGAACTGCTGGACGATCTCGTCGCCCTCGGCGGTACGGAACACCAACTCGCCGGGCGATCCCGGCTCGAGTCGGTATCGCGCCTCATCTGGCCACCACTGTTCGACGTACTCGGGCGAACTCACCACGTCGAACACGATGTCGGGCTCCGCATCGATGTAGAGCTCACGCACGAGGGTCCCCACCTCTGCGTCGGTCAGCTTGTCCATGTCGCCTCCTGCAACCTCTGGTTGCGTATCAATCTACGACCCCCGCGACCCGATGCGCAACCATTAGTTGCATTTGATTCGCTCTACCAATCGGAACGTGACGGTTCGAGAAGCCCGCGGAATCAGATCGAGATGCGCAGCCGCAGCCGTCTCACTGCGGCGAGACCGTACGAACGACTACCGTCAAAGAGGTGGACATCGTCGATCAGCGCGTACCCCTGTGCGTCGCTGCGCATCAGCTCGCGGCCGCGGGCACGTCGCTGAGCACCGGCGGCAACCTCTCTGTCCGCGTCGGCGATCGCGTGCTTGTGACGCCGTCGGGCGCACGCCTCGGCGCCGTCCAACCGGACCAGCTGGTCGTCGTCAACATGGACGGTTCGGTGATCGAAGAAACCCGCTACCGGCCGACGGCAGAACTCGGATTCCATCTCGACCTCTACCGGTCGACCTCCGCGTCGGCAATCGCCCACGCCCACCCGCTCGCGTCGGTCGCGGTGTCGACGATCACCGAGCTCCTCCCACCGATCCACTACGACGCCGCGATGGTCGGCGGCTCGATACGAGTCGCCCCCTACTCGGTCTTCGGCAGCCCCGAGCTGAGCGAAGGCGTGGTGGCGGCACTGTTCGAGCGCACCGCAGCCCTGATGCGCAACCACGGTTCGGTCGCCATCGGTGGCAACATCGAGACCGCGTGTGAGCACCTCGGCGTCGTCGAATGGCTCAGCGAGGTGTATCTGAAAGCCGTCAGCGCCGGGGCGCCGGCAATACTCAGCGACGACCAGCTCACCGAGGTCGTCGCCACCGCCGCCCGACGGGCCTACCAGCCCTACCCCGGTCGCGACCGCTGACAACGCGGCACGACTCTGCATCGACTGAACCGATGTAATACCCAGGATATCTCTGCTGTACAGATGCAGGCGGTCCGATGATCATTGAGTCAACGACAACGCACGCGACAGCGGAGGTACGAGATGGTGGAGTTGGCTACGCCGGGGACGCAGACACCCGCGGGTACCGCGGCCACACAGGTCGAGGTGCTCGTCGTGGGCGCGGGCCAGGCAGGTATCGCGATGAGTGAGCATCTCACCGCACAGAGAATCAACCACCTCGTACTCGAGCGTGATCGCGTAGCCGAACGCTGGCGCACGTGGCGATGGGATTCGTTGGTCGCCAACGGTCCCGCATGGCACGACCGCTTCCCCGGACTGGAGTTCGACGTCGACGCCGACGCGTTCGCGACCAAGGATCAGGTCGCCGACTACCTCGGCTCCTACGCCCAGCGCATCAACGCACCCATCCGCACCGGCGTGGAGGTGACGTCGGTCCGTAAGAAGCAGGGCGAGAACGGCTTTCGCGTCGAGACCTCGGATGGTTTGATCGAGGCCGACTTCGTCGTCGCCGCGACCGGCGCCTTCCAGACCCCGGTCATCCCGGCCGTCGTGCCGCGCGACGCGCCCTTCCATCAGATCCACTCCAGCGACTATCACAACCCGCAGCAGCTCCCCGACGGTGGCGTTCTCGTCGTCGGCGCGGGATCGTCGGGCGTGCAGATCGCTGCAGAACTACGCGCGTCAGGCCGCGCGACGTACCTCGCCGTCGGACCGCATGATCGCCCGCCACGTAGTTACCGTGGACGCGACTTCTGTTGGTGGCTGGGCGTTCTCGGCAAGTGGGACGCGGCGGCACCTCCTGCGGGCGCCGAGCACGTGACCATCGCCGTCAGCGGCGCGGGCGGTGGGCACACCGTCGACTTCCGGCAGCTCGCCGCGGACGGGATCACTCTTTTCGGGCGCGCGCAGGCATTCGACGCCGGCACCATGACCTTCGCCTCCGACCTGCGCACCAACATCGAGAACGGTGACGCAACCTATCTCGCCATGCTGCGAGAGGCCGACGACTACATCGAGCGCAACGGCCTCGACCTTCCCGCGGAGCCACAGGCGCACGTCCTGGGACCACTCCCCGACTGCGTCACCGACCCGATCGCGCAGCTCGACCTCGCGGCAGCCGGGATCACGTCCATCGTGTGGGCAACCGGTTTCGCCTATGACTACGGCTGGCTGGAGGTCGACGCCTTCGACGAGAGTGGCCGCCCGGTCCACCAGCGGGGCGTGTCGGGCGAACCGGGAATCTACTTCCTCGGGCTGCCCTGGCTCTCACGTCGAGGGTCGAGCTTCATCTGGGGCGTATGGCACGACGCGAAGTACCTGGCCGACCAGATCGCGATCCAGCGTGGCTACCGGGCCTACCGACCGGAGCAGGTCGACGGCGCCACCCCGTCGGATGCCGATCCGCTTGCCGCGCAGGCTGTTTCCTGAACTCCTCGCCATCCGCCAACCCGCAATCCAGCCACTCCACAACCCTCAGCACGGGAGCACACCATGAGCGCAGCCGTCAGCCCTGACGTCACCCACACCCGGATCCGTCCCTTCAACACCCGCGAGACCTACCCGGAACAGAACCTTGACAATGACCTCTGCCAGGCCGTCGTCGCGGGCGGCGTCGTGTACCTGCGCGGCCAGATCGGCCAAGATCTCGACACTCGCGAATCGGTGGGCATCGGCGACGTCGAGGTGCAGACAGAGAAGGCGATGAGCAACATCGCCATGCTGCTCGACGAGGCTGGCAGCTCGCTGCGCGACATCGTCAAGGTGACCGTGTACCTCACCGACATCCGGTACCGCGAGACGGTCTACCGGGTGATGGGCCGCTGGCTCAAGGGCGTCTATCCGGTGTCGACCGGGCTGGTGGTCGACGCACTCGCGCGGCCGGAATGGCTCGTCGAAATCGACGCGACCGCAGTTCTCAGCGAGCAGAGCGGAGCAGCGCGATGACGATGTCGCTGGTCGCCCGCGACCCCGCAAGTGGCGCGTTCGGCATCATCGTCTGCTCGTCGAGTCCAGCGGTGGCAGCGCGCTGCGCACACCCGAGGGCAGGCGTCGGAGTGGTGGCGTCGCAAAACGTCACCAACCCCGCGCTCGGGCCCGCGGTGCTCGACCGACTTTCCGACGGCCTCGACGCCGAGAAAGCGCTCAGCGCAGCGCTTTCTGCGGAGCACCACCCCGAGTACCGCCAGGTGAGCGTCGTCGACGCACACGGGCACACCGCGCTGCATTCCGGCGCTCGCAGCCTGGGTACCTACGGCGGCGTCGAGGGCGATCAGGCGGTGGCCGCGGGAAATATGCTCGCCGACCTGTCTGTGCTCGAGTCGCTGCTGAACGGCTATGCCGACAGTGCCGCCGACACATTCGAGCAACGACTGCTCGACGGGCTACACAGCGCACTCGACGCCGGCGGCGAAGAAGGACCGGTCCACTCTGCAGGCCTGCTGGTCGTCGAGGACGTGCCGTGGCCGGTGACCGATCTGCGCGTTGACTTCGCCGATGACCCGCTCGACGACCTCGCTTCGCTCTGGCAGATCTGGCAACCGCAGAAGAACGACTACCGAGTCCGCGGCGTCGACCCGACGCGTGCGCCCTCCTATGGAGTTCCGGGAGACCTGTGACCACCATCGACGCCACCCCCGATCGATTCGACGCCGAACTCGGCAGCCGTATCGCGTCGGCGCACCCGAGTCTGATCGCGCTCTCGCACGACTTGTACGACAACCCCGAGACCGCCTGGGAGGAAACCTATTCGGCAGCTCGGGTCGCCGGTTCCCTCTCCGACGGCGGCTTCACCATCGTCGAACAGTTCTGCGACCTCCCGACCGCGTTCACCGCGACGCTCGGCAGCGGCGACCTCCACGTCGCGCTCTGCGCCGAATACGACGCACTGCCGGGACTCGGACACGCCTGCGGACACAACCTCATCTCTGCGATCACCGTCGGCGCGGCGCTCGCACTGGCACCGATCGTCGACGACCTCGGTCTGACACTGACGGTCATCGGCACTCCCGCGGAAGAGGGCGGTGGCGGCAAGATCGAACTGCTCGAACGGGGCGGATTCGCCGCTCAGCATGCCGCCGCGATGGTTCACCCCGGACCGGCTGACGTCGCACGCGCGCGGCCATTCGCCGTGTCGCACAGCCACATCGACTACCACGGCAAGTCAGCGCACGCTGCCGCATACCCCGAACGTGGCGTCAACGCCGCGGATGCGTTCACCATCGCTCAGGTAGCCATCGGCCTTCTGCGCCAACAGCTTCCGGCGTCGGTGCGCGTGCACGGCATGATGACACGCGGCGGTGAGGCACCCAACTCCATCGCCGAGCACACCGAGGGACGCTGGTATGTCCGCGCCGAAACACTTGCCGAACTCGCCGAGGTCGAACCCCGTGTCATGCGATGTTTCGAGGCGGGCGCACTCGCCAGTGGCGCGACGCTCACGGTGACCCCGGAGTCGAAGCCCTACGCCGAGTTCCGCACGGACGATGAACTTCTCGGCCGCTACGAACGCCGCGCACTCGCGGCGGGACGCAGCTTCGGCTCCGGACCAGACGCGACCATGGCGCGTGCGTCGACCGATATGGGCAATGTCTCGCAGGTGCTGCCTGCGATTCACCCCTACATCGGCATCGACTCGCTGCCCGCGGTCAACCATCAACCCGAATTCGCCGCTGCCACACTCACCTCGGCGGCGGAGACCGCGATCGCTCAGGGTGCGCTCGCGCTGGCGGGAACCGTCGTCGACGCCGCCCTGCTCGATACGATCCGCGACAGGCTCCTGGCCAACGGCACTCGCACGTCATCGCTAGGGGCAACAGATGAGCACTGACGCCGCGGGTGCGGTTCGCATCGAGCACGACCTCCTCGGCGATCATGCGGTACCCGCCGACGCCTACTACGGGGTGCACACCGCACGGGCGATGGAGAACTTCCCGATCTCCGCGGTTCCCATCTCCACACACCCCGATCTCGTCGTCGCCCTGGCTTCGGTGAAACAGGCTGCCGCAGAGTCCAATCGTGAGCTCGGACTACTCGATCCCCCGATCGCCGACGCGATCATCACGGCATGCACCGAAATCCGCTCCGGATCGCTTCACGAGCAGTTCGTCGTCGACCAGATCCAGGGCGGCGCGGGGACGTCGACCAATATGAACGCCAACGAGGTGATCGCGAACAGGGCGCTCGAACTGCTCGGGCAGCGACGCGGCGACTATCACGTGCTCCACCCGCTCGAACACGTCAACCTCGGACAGAGCACCAACGACGTCTACCCCACTGCCGTGAAGGTGGCGCTCGGAATCGGCGCCCGTGGGCTCTCGGACGCACTGCGCGAACTGGCGGCCGAATGTGCCGACAAGGCAGTCGAATTCGGCGACATGCTCAAACTCGGACGTACGCAACTGCAAGATGCCGTGCCGATGACGCTGGGGCAGGAGTTCGGCGCGTTCGCGGTCACCATCGGCGAGGACGCCGACAGGATGGACGAGGCTATCTCGCTCATCGCCGAGATCAATCTCGGCGGCACCGCGATCGGCACCGGACTCAACGCCCACCCGTCCTACGCCGCGCAGGCATGCGAACGCCTGCGACAGCTCACCGGTCTGCCGCTGACCACCGCGGGAGATCTGGTCGAGGCGACGTCAGACGTCGGCTCCTTCGTACAACTCTCCGGTGTCACCAAACGTGCCGCGGTGAAGCTGTCGAAGATCTGTAATGATCTGCGCCTGTTGTCTTCTGGTCCGCGTGCGGGCTTCGGCGAGATCGTGCTTCCCGCCGTGCAGGCCGGATCGAGCATCATGCCGGGCAAGGTCAACCCGGTCATCCCCGAGGTCGTGAACCAGGTGGCCTTCGAGGTGATCGGCAACGACCTCACGGTGACCCTCGCCGCGGAAGCAGGTCAGTTGCAGCTCAACGCTTTCGAGCCGATCATCGCGCGGGCGCTCCTCTCGTCACTGACCCATCTACGCGCAGCGGTGCACGTACTCGGCGAACGCTGTATCCGAGGCATCACCGCGAAAGAAGACCGCATGCGTGCTGCGGTGTACGGCTCGGCCAGTATCGCCACCGCGCTCAATCCGGTCCTCGGCTACGAGGCGACCACCGCGTTGGTCGCGGAGGCAGTGGCAACCGGAGCGTCGATTCCCGATCTCGTCCGACGCTCCGCACTGCTCGACGACATCGCCCTCGACACCGCGCTCCACCCCGACAACCTCTGTCGGCCACACGATTCGGCGCGTCCAGACGTCAGCGGGGACTCTCCTCGACCACGAGATCCGGACACCGCAACGCTGCCTGCAGATACTGCATAACGGCGCTGCGAGCACTCGCCGCGTCGAGTGTTCTGGTGCGCCCGACAAGGTGTATTCCGCATCCGTCTTCGAGCGCCACCGCGGCCCTGGCGACGCGTTCGCTGTCGACGTCGGCGAAGACACCCTCCGCGATACCCCCATCGATCGCCTCGCGGTAGAGCGAGGTCTCGAGGTCGAAGAGCGTTGACATCAGTTCGGCATGTGCGGGTGAGCGCGCACTGTAGAGATGCAATTCGTACAGCGCAGGTGACATCGGATCATCCGGGTCACAGATTCCGAGTTCGACGAGCCGTGCCAGGGCCTTTACCGGATCGTCGACGTCGGTGGCGGCGGTGCGTCGGGTCTCATAGAACCGCGTGACCGCAGCCTCGTGCACAGCAAGCAACAACTCGTCGATCCCGGGGAAATAGTAGGTGATCGATCCTGGCGACAGACCCGCCGCGTCGGCGACGTCTTTGATGCGCAATCCCATCAGTCCGCGCGCGGCGATCGCACGCGTCGCGGCGTCGACGATCCCTGCGCGACGCGCGTGCTGATTGCGTGGACGTGCCATACGTCCCGATACTGCCGCCCTGCACCACGTCGGGGCAACTCCGCTGATTACATCGGTTCTCCCGATGAACCAATTCGGAAGTTCGCACCGTGAGATGTCCGCAACAGGGCTGCCCGATGGGACAAACCGCGATACCGTCATTTCATTCTTTGCGATTTACCTCAAAGAATGACACGAGTCGCCGCCACTGCCCGACGCCGACTCCACAGCCCACAACTGATCACTGCGCCAAGCATTTTCACGCCGCAGCACCTCTCGACGGAGATTCACATGCGCGACCATCGCTACGACATCCTCTTCGAACCGGTCCGGATCGGACCGGTCACCGCCCGCAACCGGTTCTTCCAGGTGCCGCATTGCAACGGCATGGGGTACCGCGATCCGTCCGGCGAGGCGGCGATGCGTCGGACAAAAGCCGAGGGCGGGTGGGCCGTGGTCTGCACCGAGCAGGTCGAGATCCATCCCACCTCGGATATCGGACCGTTCATCGAGCTTCGCCTCTGGGACGACCAGGACATGCCCGCGATCGCGCGTATCGCCGAGCAGATTCACGAGGGCGGTGCGCTCGCGGGAATCGAGCTGGCGCACAACGGACTCAACAGCCCCAACCTGATCAGCCGCGAAACTCCGCTGGCACCACAGCATCTGCCCGTCGTCTCGTGGAATCTCGATCCGGTGCAGGCCCGTGCGATGACGAAGGCCGACATCGTCGATCTGCGCAAATGGCATGCGGATTCGGTCCATCGGTCACTGAAAGCCGGCTACGACATCGTCTACGTCTACGCGGGACACGCGATCGGCGGTCTGCACCACTTCTTGTCGCGTCGATACAACAACCGCACCGACGAGTACGGCGGCAGCCTCGAGAACCGTGTCCGCCTCATCCGCGAGATCCTCGAGGACACCCGCGAGATCGCCGACGGCAAAGCCGCTGTCGCGTGCCGCATCTCGGTCGACGAACTGCTCGGCGACGACGGCATCACCCGCAGCGAGATGGAAGACGTCTTCGGCCTGATCGGCGAGCATCCCGACCTCTGGGACCTCGTGCTCGGAAGCTGGGAGGACGACTCGGTGACCTCGCGCTTCGGCCCCGAGGCCGAGCAGGAACCTTACGTCACCGGACTCAAGCAACTCACCACCAAGCCCGTCGTCGGAGTGGGCCGCTTCACCTCTCCCGACACCATGGTGCGCCACGTGAAGTCGGGCATCCTGGACCTCATCGGCGCCGCTCGACCGTCGATCGCAGATCCCTTCATGCCCAACAAGATCGAACGCGGTGACCTCGCAGACATCCGCGAGTGCATCGGTTGCAACATCTGCGTGTCCGGCGATTTCACCATGTCGCCGATCCGGTGTACGCAAAACCCCACAATGGGTGAGGAATTCCGACGCGGCTGGCATCCGGAGCGCATCTCGGTGAAGGGCTCCGACGCCTCGGTGCTCGTCGTCGGTGCGGGACCGGCGGGCCTCGAAGCCGCTCGGGCACTGGGTAATCGCGGGTATCCCGTGACGCTCACCGAGGCGAGCCGGGTGCTCGGTGGCCGTGTGGCCCGCGAGTCGAAGCTTCCCGGGCTCTCCGCATGGATTCGCGTCATCGACTACCGGCTCCAGCAACTCGACCGGCTCGACAACGTCGAGATCTATCGCGAATCGCCGATGAGCACCGACGACATCCTCGAGTACGGTTTCGACCACGTCGTGATCGCGACCGGGGCGTCGTGGCGTAACGACGGTGTCGGCCGCTGGCACACACATCCCATCGAGATCGATTCCAGCACAGCGGTCTTCACTCCGGACGACATCATGGCCGGGGCGCGGCCTACCGGCAAGCGAGTCGTGCTGTTCGACGACGACCACTACTACCTCGGTGCTGTCATCGCGGAGATGCTGGCCAAGGAAGGCTTCGCGGTCACGCTCGTCACCCCGGTCCCCCAGGTGTCGCAGTGGACCACCAACACCATGGAGGCTCACCGCATCCGCGCGCGCATCATGGATGCCGGCGTCGACGTATGCACCGACACCGCCGTGACAGCTGTCGACGCGTCAGGCGTGCAGACCGCATGCCGATTCACCGGTCGGACAGGGCATCTCGACGCCGACGCCGTCGTCATGGTGACCGCACGTCTCCCCCACGACGAGCTCTACACCCAACTGCAGGAGCGCGGCGACGACTGGGCCGCTGCGGGAGTCAGCAGCGTCACCGGTGTCGGCGACGCCTGGGCGCCGTCGACCATCGCTGCAGCAGTCTGGTCGGGACACCGGTTCGCCGAGGAACTCGACGCGCCGCGTAACGACGATCCGGTGCCGTTCCGCCGTGAGGTCACCGGGTTGTCGATCGAGCCGGTGTTCAGCACGCCGGTCTCGGTGTCCTGACGGCCCCACTGACCACAGGAGTGGTGATGTACGCAGATCACATTTTCACCAACGCCGCGGTGTGGCAACCACTCGGTATGCCACCGGCGAGCACGGTCGCGGTGTCCGACGGCACCATCGTCGCGATCGCGTCGGACGTCGACCGTGACCTCGTCTCGGCGTCGACCGTCATCCACGACCTCGCGGGAGCAAGCCTACTCCCGGGGTTCATCGATGCGCACGTGCATCCAGTGGCAGGCGGACTCGCAGCGCTGCGCTGTGATCTGTCCGAGCTTGCACATGACCGGCGCGGTTACCTCGAGGCCATCGCGGCCTACGTCGACTCACACCCCGATGCCCCGGTCATCACCGGAAGTGGTTGGTATGGCGACGCATTTCCCGGCGGTCTGCCCACGCGTGCCGATCTCGACGAGGTGGTCGCGGACCGACCGGCGGTGCTCTCCAGCCACGACGGACACGGCGTCTGGGTCAACAGTGCCGCACTCGCCGACGCCGGAATCGACCGGCACACCCCGGACCCGACGGGTGGACGTATCGACCGCGACGCCGCGGGCGAACCCACCGGCGTCCTGTTCGAGCGGGCGGCCGACAGCGTCCAGGCACTCGCGCCCGAGATCGACGACGACGTGCTGCGCGAGGCATTGTTGACAGCTCAGCGTCGACTGCACTCCGTCGGCGTCACCGGCTGGCAGGACGCGGGCGTCGACATCCCGGCATTCGGCCTCTCCGACACACTCGCGACGTACCTCGCCGCGGACGAGGCCGGCGAGTTGACCGCACGCGTGTGCGGCGCATTGTGGTGGGCGGCCGAGCAGGGGCTCTCGCAGATCGACGCAGTCCGCGAACGCCGGGCACTCTCGCGACACGGCGGCCGGTTTCACGTCGACACCGTCAAGGTGATGCAGGACGGGATCTGCGAAAACTGCACTGCCGCAATGCTTGCGCCCTACTCCGACCTGCCGACCGGGGCCGACCCCACCGGGCTCTCCTTCATCGACCCGGCAGAACTGAACGAGGTCTGCGCACTCCTCGCACGCGACGAGTTCCACATCCACATGCACGCAGTCGGCGACCGCGCGGTCCGCGAATGCCTCGATGCGCTCGGGGCCGCACGCGCCGCCAATCCGGAGTTCGACGCCGCACACCAGATCGCGCATCTGGATGTGGTTGACCCGCAGGATATTCCACGCTTCGCAGCGCTCGGCGTGATGGCGAACATCCAGGCACTGTGGGCTCGCCGCGACATCGAGATCGTCGAACGCAAGCTCCCGCTACTGGGCGCCGACCGCGAGCGATGGCACTTCCCCTTCGGTTCGATCAGCGCGGCCGGTGGGACGCTGGCGATGGGCAGCGACTGGCCGGTCACCGATCCCAATCCGCTGTGGGCAATCCACACCGCGGTGAATCGAACCGGTTCTGACGCCGATCCGCATGCAATCGGCACCGACGCCCGCACCGTGCCGCTCGTCGCCGAGGAGGCGCTCACTCTGCGGACCGCCGTCGATGCCTACACGATCGGCGCGGCGCGCGCCGCCCACTGCGCTCAACACGCCGGTTCGATCGAGATCGGCAAGGACGCCGACCTCGTCGCACTCTCCGGTGACATCTCGACAGCGCAGGACATCGGTTGCCTCACTGCACAACTGACGATGGTCGGGGGAAATGTTGTCGGGGGTAGCGCGCTCGGCGAGAATATCGGTGGCCGGGCATGCGCTCACTGAGCGGAGGTGTCGCCGAACAGGTCTCGGCACAGTTCGGCGACGACTGCCGCACGCCGGGTCGGTCGCGCGGCGATCGCATTGAGCAGGACCATCGTGAGTGCGGGCGTCTCGTCGGCGATGGGTATCGCTGCGACCGGATGTCCGTCGAGCGCCATCGGCACGGCGGACTGCAGGTTGAGCACCGTGTATGCCAGGCCACGTCCGACCAGCGCGCGACAGGTCTCGACGGTCGTCGAGCGGTAGCGCACAACGGGTTCGACGCCGGCGTCGGCGAAGACCTGCCGGAAGTAGTCACGGCTGTGTGGCAGGTCGAGCAGCGCCATGGGTTCGTCGGCCAGGTCGGCGAGTCGGACCTTCCGCCGTTTGGCGAGTCGGTGCGAGCCCGCGACCAGAGCGTAGGGCGGAACACGACGTAGCGGCCACCGTTTGAGTCGCGGGTCGTCGACGAGGTCGTATCCGATACCCATCTCGAATGTTCCGTTCGCGACACCCTCGGCCAGGTCGGCCATGTCGACCTCGGTGGTCACCAACTCCAGGTTCGGCAGCTTCTCGGCTGCGATGGACAACAACTCAGGAAGGAGGTAGGGCGCCATGACCTCGAAGCAACCGATCGTCAGGGTTCCGGTCAGCGAGCCGCCCAATCCGTGTGCGGCAGAACGAAGATCGGCTGCGGATGCCAACAACTGGCGGCTCGCCACGAGCAATTGTCGACCTGCGGGAGTCAACGTGATGCCCTTGGCGTGATGACGGACAAGAAGCTGAATCCCCAGTGCGCCTTCGAGATCGGTCAGCGCCGTCGACATCGCCGACTGCGATAGGTGCACCGCCGACGCCGCGCGGGTGATACTCCCCGCCTCGGCCACGGCGACGAAATACTCCAACTGACGCAACGTGTAATCAGCCACGACGACCTCACAGACGATCCGGCGCGGCATCGGCTCGATCAATGCCGATGCACGAGAACCCCGACTCTACAGAACCTCGCCTCATCCCGACGGCTATCTGACGCCGCGCGAAGAATCCACTTCCATCCAGGAGTACCTCCATGACACTCTCGCATTCCGACCCGGGACGGACACCCGCCGCCCAGGCACCTTCCACACCGGCTCATCCCACACAGGCGCATCCCGGGCAGATTCACCCCGACCTCGGACAAGGCGGGCCGAACCTCCGACACTCGTTGCGTCGCTTCGATGTTCCGATCATGATCCTGTCGGCACTGATCAGCCTCGACATGGTGGGCGAGATCTCGTCTTTCGGCGGAGAGACCTTCACATGGCTCGTCGTGTTGGCGCTGCTGTGGATGGTGCCGTACGGCCTCGTCACCTCGGAGCTGGGTAGCGCATTTCCCGACGAGGGCGGACTGTTCGAGTGGGTCAAGCGCGCCTTCGGCCGTCTACCCGCGTCCATCGCCACGGTCATGTACTGGTCGATCAACCCGTTGTGGATCGGCGGGTCGCTCGCCTTCATCAGCACTGAAGCATGGAGCACGTTCATCCATCCGATCGGTTCGGGCACCGCGGGCGACTTTCTCTTCAAGACGCTCTTCGTCGTGGCAGCCGTCGCAGTGACGCTGCTGTCGATGCGCCGGGCGAGGGCAGTGCTGCAACTCGGGACCTACCTCAAGCTGATCCTGGCCGCCGTGTTCCTCGTGACGACTGTCATCTACGGAATTCAGCACGGATTCAACGGAATCGGCTCGGTCACCTGGTCGCCGACGCTAGGCGGCTTCCTCGGCCTCGTACCGCTGCTCCTGTTCTCCCTCGTCGGTTTCGAGGTTCCCAGCCAGGCGGGCGGCGAGATGCAGAATCCGCAGCGCGACGTTCCGCGCGGTATCGCGATGAGCGGATGCATCGGTCTGATGGTCTACGCGCTGCCGGTACTGGCACTGCTGCTGGTGTTGCCGAGCGACAAGATCACCGGTATCGGGGGTTTCATGGCTGCACTCGACACCGTCTTCGGTGTCTACGGGTCAGCGGCGTCGATCCTCGTGAAAGTTGCGGTGATCGCGTTCATCATCGCGCTCGGAATCACCGGCGCCACCTGGGCGATGGCCGCGAACCGCGCGTTGGCGGTGGCCGCCGGCGACGGCGGCTTCTTCCCCTACTTCGCGAAGTTCGACGCCAAGACGGGTTCGCCGATTCGGGTCGGCATCTTCACCGGCGTGATCGCTCTGGCGTTCATGATCGTCGGCGTCGTATTCTCCGGCGGTGACAGCGCAGCGACGTTCACGGTGGTGCTCACCATCACCATCTCGACGTCGCTGATCGCCTACCTCTTCGTCTTTCCCGCGGCATTCCGCCTGCGCATCAACCATCCGAACACGCCGCGGCCCTACGCCGTCCCCGGCGGAACCATCGGCATGGGCATCGCGGCGGGACTCGCGACATTCTGGGCGGCACTCGGGGTCTGGGTCGCGGTCTTCCCGGGCACCCTGGAGAGCCTGTTCGGCCTCGACTACGCGTTCCTCGACACCTGGAAGGTCTCACGCGTCCGCTTCGAGGCGTTCACGCTCGGGACTCTGGCCGTACTCACCCTGATCGCCACCGCCGGATACCTCGTCGCGAGAAAGTCGCGACGCACCAACCCGCTCACTGTTGAGCAGCGATGATCTCCGCGGCGCGTTCGGCAACGCTCATGATGGTGCCGACAGGATTGACCGAGGTGAGCGTCGGGAAGACAGCGGCATCGACGACACGCAGCCCACTGACCCCACGAACTCGCAACGATGGGTCCAGCACGGCCATCGGGTCGTCGTCTGATCCCATCCTGCAGGTTCCGGATACGTGGTAGACCGTCTGATGCGTGGCCCGCAGTGCCGACGACAGTTCGTCGTCGGACTGCAGGGCCTCGCCCGGGAACACCTCGCGCACAACCCACTTCGACATCGGTGCGGTTGCCGCGATACGTCGTGCGGCACGAATGCCCGCCACGAGCATCGCCTCGTCCACCCCGTCGGGGTCGGTGAAGTACCGGTAGTCGATCGACGGCGGGGTCGACGGATCGTCGTCGACGATCTGGACCCGGCCGCGGCTGCGCGGCTTTGCTACGTTCGGCGCGATCGAGATGATCCGTTCAGGCATGTCGACGCCGTAGCTGACGGCATGATCCGCGACGGCCTCGACCGGGAAATGCATGAGCACGTCGGGACGGGCGGGACTCGACTCGTCGACGCGCAACGCAGCACCCGCGTCCCACCCGGTGGCGCAGGTCGACGGCACGTCGCGATCGGTCTCCCACACGATGAGTCCTTCGGCGTGATCCATGAGGTTCTCACCGACGCCGGGTGCGACGACGCGCACCGGCACTCCCGCCCGGGTGAGCACGTCGCTCGGGCCGATTCCTGAGCGCTGTAGCAGTGCGGGTGAAGCGATCGCACCCGCGCAGACGATCACTTCGCGCGTCGCGAAGTGATCGTTCTCGCTACCGTCGCGCGCGATGGTCCGCACTCCGACGGCGCGGTCGCCGTCGAAGATGATCGAACTGGCCAGTTCATGGTGCAGCACAGTCAGATTGGATCGCTCGGCGAGTACGGGGTGCAGATAGTGCACCGAGGTCGACGATCGTAGGTTGGATTCGGGGGTGTAGCCGATGTCGAAGAATCCGGCACCCTCCCCCGTGTTCGCAAAGTCGGCGTCGCGATTCCAGCCGGCTCGGGCCGGCACGTCGAGAGCGCAGCGAGCAGCGTCGACGACGTCGGCGACGTACGGATTGCGATCGGCTTCCGCGACGGGCGCAATGGGGGTGACGAGCTTGTCGAAACAACGGCCGAGCGTATCGGCGTCCCAACCGTCGGCCCCCAGCGCGACCCACTCGTCGATGTCTGCGCGCAGCGGTCGCCACGTGATCATCGTGTTGGCCGTCGCGCAGCCTCCGAGGATGTGCATGCGCGCCTGACGAATTCCGGAGTTGCCACGCTCCTGCGGCACGCTGCGGTAGTCCTGGTCGTACTCGCTCTCGAGCATCTCCGCCCACCGTCGAATCGAGCGGGCGCGGGGCTCGTGCTCGTCACTCGGGCCGGCCTCGAGGACCGTGACCGTCACCGCGGGGTCCTCGCTCAGACGAGCCGCCACGATGCAGCCTGCCGTGCCGCCTCCTACGACGAGATAGTCAGGAGCACTGGACTTGTCAGGAGAACCGGGGTTGTCAGGATTGCTCATGCCGCCGGCTCTGACGCCAGGTTCGCGCTCGCCGGCGCCTCGCTCTTACGGGTGGCCATCAGGACGTAGTAGAGCGGGCAGATGACAGCGAGCCCGACAATCCACGAGATATCGACGCCGCCAATCTCTTTCGCCAACGGACCGGTCCACAGAGTCGTCGAGAGGAACGGAATCTGAACTCCGATACCGATCACGTAGCACGCAATGGCGATCCAGTTGAATCGACCGTAGACACCGCCGTCGCGACGAAAGAGTGATTCGATGTCGTACTCGCCGTGGCGTAGGAGGTAGTAGTCGACGAGATTGACTGCGGTCCAGGGAATCAGGACGCAGAGGAGCAGGGCCAAGAAGTTGGCGTAGTTGGCCAGGAAGTCGTCTGCACTGAGCAGAGCAGGCAGCATCGCGATGGCGAACAGCACGAGCGCGATGACTGCACGGCTCGTCGCCTGTGCTCGCCATCGAGGAAAGATGTTCTGTCCCACTGTGATCGTGGAGAGCGCGCCACAGTAGAGGTTCATGCCGTTGGTGACGCTGATACCGACGGCGAAGACGAGGAACAGCCCCGTGGAGATCCCATGGGTCAACGTTCCCATGCCCGCGAGGGTGTCGGAGTCGGGCAGAGCGGCGCCGATCAGCACACCGAGCAGCATCGGAAGTACCGACCCGAGAACACATCCCGCATAGGTTGCCCAGAAGGCCGTCTTCACTCCGGTGTCGCGCGGCAGATAGCGCGTGTAGTCCGACACGTAGGGCGCGTAGGCGATCTGCCACAACGCCGCTGCGGAGAACGTGGCCATGAAGCCTGCCCAGGTGAACCCGCTGCTGTGCCAGGTATCCGTCGGCAACCCATTGACACCGATCATCCAGACGAACGCGAGGAGGAGCGCCAGGCCCGCGACCACCGACAGCACAGCCGCCATGGAGTGAATCAGCTTGTAGCCGATCATCGTCACGACGACGCTGATGGCACCGATGATGAAGATCGCCCAGTTGTCCGGCAGCCCGGTCACTTCGGCGAAGGCTTTGCCGCCGAGCACCGCGTTCGACGCGAAGAATCCCAGATACATGAAGACGACGAGCACCACCACGAGCAGGCTGCCCAGCGAACCGAATTGTGCTCGGGTCTGGAGCATCTGGGGTACACCCATCTGCGGGCCCTGCGCCGCGTGCAGCGCCATGACCACACCGCCCACGAGATTGCCAGCGACGACTGCGATCGCGCCCGCCCAGAAGGGCAGCCCGAACACGGTGGTGGCCAGCGCTCCGGTGATGATCGTCAGCAGCATGATGTTCGAGCCGAACCACACGGTGAAGATGTCGCGCGCGCGGCCGTGCCGTTCGTCGTGCGGAATGTGGTCGATGGTGCGGCGCTCCACCGACGGCGCTGCGCCCGTCGACGGCTGGGTTGACGTGTTCATCGGGAGATACCTCTGCTCTGTGTGGGCGGCACTGGATCGGCCTGTGCGCGTGTGTCTGGCGGGTGTCACGGTGTGCGGTTCGGAGCGAGCCACGGCCACGGCGTCGGGGCTGTTCAGCAAGTATCGAGGCGATCAGCATCACCGGGAAAACAGAAAGTTCCGGACTTTTACATCTAGAGAACAGATGACCTCGTTGCGCTATACGTTCTCGGCGCTGACGGGCAGCCGTACCACGTCGGCGCCCCCTTACATCGACCAGACCGATGTAGAACGTCAGATAAATCGGCGCTGCCTGATCTATCGCGCTTCACGATTTCCCGTCACGATAGAGTCATGACCGATCTACCCGACCTCACCTCGATCGACTGGTCCGCGCGCGCAGGCGAGATCGCGTTCTGCTCCCAGGCGTTCATCGATGGCCAGTGGCTCTCCGCACAGTCCGGCACGACCTTCGACGTCGTGAACCCTGCGACGGACACCGTGCTCGCCTCCGTCGCCGCCTGCAACGCCGAGGACGTCGACGTCGCCGTCGCCGCTGCGCGTCGAGCCTTCGACGACGGGCGCTGGTCGAAGCTGTCCGCCGGCGAGCGCGGGACGGTACTCATCCGCTTCGCCACCCTGATCGAACAGCATGCCGAGGAACTCGCGACGCTCGTGACGCTGGAGATGGGCAAGGCGATCCGCGATTCGTACGAGGTCGAAGTCCCCGGCGCCGCAGCCGTTTTCCGGTTCTACGGCGAGGTGGCCGACAAGATCCCGGGCGAGTTGCCCCCGACCGCCGACGGCAGCGTCGCCATGGTTCGCCGGGTACCGCTGGGCGTCGTCGGCGCAGTTGTGCCCTGGAACTTTCCGCTCGACATCGCAGCATGGAAGGTCGCACCCGCACTGGCCGCGGGCAACACCGTCGTCCTCAAACCTGCTGAGGAAAGCCCGCTTTCGGCTCTGCGCTTGGCCGAGATCGCGGTCGAAGCCGGGATCCCACCCGGCGTCTTCAACGTCGTGCCGGGCCTGGGCGCCGACGCCGGTCGTGCGCTCGGACTCCACTCCGACGTGCAGTGCCTGACATTCACCGGCTCCACGGAGGTCGGAAAGAAGTTCTTGGCCTACAGCGCAGAATCGAACATGAAGCAGGTCTGGCTCGAGTGTGGCGGCAAGAGCCCCAACCTGGTGTTCGCCGACTGCGCCGACCTCGACGCCGCCGCAGAGATGGCCTGTTTCGGCATCTTCGGCAATCAGGGCGAGGTCTGCTCTGCCAACAGCCGACTTCTGGTGCAGCGCGAAATACTCGACGAATTCGTCGACAAGGTTGTCGAGAAGGCTGGGGCTTACTTGCCTGGCGACCCGCTCGACCCGGCGTCGACAACGGGCGCCATGGTGACGCGCAAGCAACTCGACCTCGTCCTCGGCTTCGTCGATCAGGCGCGCGAAGACGGACGAATAGCACTTGGCGGCAACCGAATCGGCGACGTCGGGTGCTTCATGGAGCCCACCGTCGTCGTCGACCTTCCCGCCGATTCGGCGGTGATGACCGACGAGATCTTCGGCCCGGTGCTGGCGGTGATCGCGTTCGATTCCGAGGACGAGGCAGTCGCCCTGGCCAATGACACTCCGTTCGGGCTTGCAGCATCGGCATGGACCTCGAATCTCGATCGCGCACTGCGGATGTCGGACAATCTGCACGCCGGAACCGTCTCGATCAACACTGTCGACGCCCTTTCTCCCGGAACACCTTTCGGCGGCTTCGGGGCATCGGGGTTCGGTTCGGACCTGTCGGTCCACGCGATCGAGAAGTTCACCGGACTCAAGACGACGTGGATCGCGCGCGGCTGAGAATAACGTCCGCGAGGTAGCTGACACAGCCCGACGGAGCCAAGGGCACCGTGTGTTGTGTCCTCGATCACCGCAGTCCGCGGTCGATCTCCGCCGCTGCGAAAAGCGCTGAAGCAGTCTTCACAATCTCATTAGTTCTTGGCAATTCGGCAAATTGACGCCGAAGTCCGGTGGACCTCGGCTTCATGCTCGGCGACCGTCTGCGCGCCCGGCCCTGAATCCAGCAGGCGTCTTTCTCGATCCAGTTGGGCAACGTCGCAGTTTGACGTTGAACAGGCCACCGACGTGCTTACTGGCGGCGAGTTTCGACTCGGCCGCCTCCTTCAAACGGTCGTGATACATCCGAACCGCCGGCTCACGGGTCTACTGATCGAACTTCCGTGGTGCTCCCATATCCGTCCTCCCGGTGAGATCACGGTTCTGCCGCACCCCGTTCGCTCAGCTTGGCCTGTTCGCGACGCTCTGTAGTCGCGCCACAGCCGTGCGGGGACTTGCGAGCTGAGGCGTCTCCGCGTTGTTCTGGGAGATGAGATCACACCCGAAAGGACACCGCCTCTCATCGAAAGATTGTTCGGATTCTCCTGGCGGATGTCCGTTTCGTCAGGTAGCATAGAACACATATTCGAAGAGGCTGTTTGACTCGATCTCGGCGGCCGATTCTCTGTAGCGATACTTACGGGCGGGGGTGAGAACAGATGGCCACAGAATTTCACGACGAGCAGATCGACGAAAACCCCAGCACGCCTTCCGCTTTGGCTTCAACCGTGCCAGGTTCGGCCGATGCCGCGGTGGCTGAGCAACTGTCACGTCTGTCAGCAGCCTTGGACACGTTGGCTGAGGTTGATGCGTCGGCGCTGTCGGACGGAGTCCTCGTAGAAGCTGCGCAGGTTGCCGAGCGGCTGGCTCGGCGCACCTCGGGAGCTGTGACCGACCGTCTGGTGGTCGAGGTGTCTGATCGCAGTGCCGACCGTAGGCTGGGCTACCGCAATCTAAGTGGGTTTTTGGCCAGTCATCTGCACGTCGGTGACCCTGCGGCCAGGTATTGGCTGATCGCCGAAACCGGCACATTCACCTCGATACTGGGTGAGCGAGTGGCCCCGAAGTGTCCAACCCTGGCCGAGCGTGTGGCGCAGGGATTGGTGGCGCCCGCACATGCACGGGCCGTCATCGATGTGCTCAACAAGATCCCTCGCGCCGTTCCGGCAGAGACGCGTGCGGCCGCCGAGGCGCAGATGGCAGATTATGCGACTTCATACACCCCGACTGAAATCAGCAGTCTCGGGGCACGATTGTTGGCCCATCTCGATCCCGACGGCTCACTGACAGACGCCAAAGACCGTAAGCGTCGTCGTGCGTTCTGGGTGAATCGGCAAGATGCGCAACTGATGTCACGGCTGACCGCCGATCTCGATCCGGCCGCACGCGCGCGTCTGGATGCGGTGCTGGACGCGTGGGGCAAACCCGGTATGAACAATCCCGATGATCCCGACTCGCCGTCGGGACCTGTCGGTTCGGCTGATCCCGACCTGCTCCGCGCAGCGGCACAACGTGACGAGCGATCGGCAGCGCAACGCAATCATGACGCCTTCTCTGCGCTGCTGGCTCGTGTGCTCGACTCCGGCATGCTCGGCAAGTCTCATCGCGGGCTGCCGATCCAGGTGATCGTCAAAACCAGTCTCACCGAACTCGAGCAGCAGGCCGGTTTGGCGCAGACCGCCTCCGGAGCGCTACTGCCGATCAAGGATCTGATCGAGATGGCTGCCACCAGCGGCGCGCAGCCATTCCTCGCAGTGTTCGCCGAACACACCAGCGTGCCACTGTATTTGGGTCGATCGAAAAGGATCGCCACCCTCGGACAACGCTTCGCCTCGTTCGCCTCCGATGGCGGCGGGATGTGTTCAGCACCGGGTTGTACCCAACCCGCGTCGCGAGTACAGATGCATCACGCCGCCAAGGACTGGGCGAAGGGTGGACTCACCGATATCGACCAACTGGTGCCCGCATGCGACGTGCACAACAGCAAGGTCGGACCGAATATCGGCCAGTACACAACGCGAATGATCACCGACGGTCCCGACACCGGACGAGTGGCGTGGCGGTTGAACGCCACTCCCGGCATGCCACCCAATCGTGAACATGTGAACCGAATGGCCGACGTGGCCGCCGACTTCCGCGACTATCTCGCCTCCGCGCACACCGGCACCGCGCACACCCACACCGAGCAGATCAACCCCGAACAGATCAACGCCGAACACACCGCGACCGACACCACCGGGCATCCTGCTGGAATTACAACGGCCGGCGGTGCGAGTTCGAGCGGCATGACCGGCGCAGGCGAACCCAGCGTTGGCGGCGCTGCTGTATCGCCACGCCGGAAAACGGATACGCCGAGCGCGTATGAGCAGATCTTCACCGGCGTCGAACTGCGACTGGTGGCGAGCATGCTCACCGACGACACCCCGGCCCGCGAGAAGCGCGCCGACTTCACGTGGAACCCACCCAGACCACTCGAACTCGACCCGGACCCGCCGACGGACCCCGGCGGGCCATCCGACCCCGGCGCGTCACCTGACCCGGACCCGCCGGCCGCCCCCGAATCGCCCGGCGGCGTCGACCCGCCGCTGTATGACGCAGCCTGACTGGCTGCGGCGTCGCCGCCAATCCTGTTGCACCGCAACCCGTCAGCACCCCGCACCGTACATTCGGTGGCGGGGCTGACGTGGTTGGGCGTCGAATCAACCCTGGTCGAATCAACCCTCGCGCGCCAACACCATGCGCAGGGCCATACGCGCGTACGCGGTCCCCAGCATGCTGGGGTCGCGGTGATCTCGACTGGGGAACCAGCGGCACACGTCGACGCACAGCGATGAGATGGCGAGCACCACATCGTCCGGGTCGTCGGCCGCGAACTCCCCGGCCGCGACCCCTCCGGCGACGATGGTCGCGAGGATTGCGGTCGTCTTGCGGCGAACCGCGCTGATCGAACGGTAGTGATCGGCGGTGAGCGCGCCCAGTTCGTACTGGACCACCTTGGCCAGCTCGTGATGCTCCGCCTGCCACCGCGCGAAGGCACTCACGACGTTCTCCAGACGAACCGCGTACGGGTCTGACGGATCGTCGACTTCGCGTAGCGCCTCGTAGACGCTGCGGTGTCCGTCGAGGGCGATCGAGTACAGCAGGTCCTCTTTCGACCGGAAGTGTGGGTACATCGCCGCGGCGCTCATCTTCAACGAGGCAGCGATCTGCCGCGTCGACGTGCCCGCATAGCCGAGTTGGGCGAACGACACAATTGCCGCATCGCGTATGCGCTGCGCTGCAGCCGACTCCCGCGTCGTCACGTCGCCGTCACCCCGTTTCGCTCGTCGAATTCCCGCCTGATGGTTGACCCAAACCGGCACACCAGGCAGTATAAGCGAGTGCTCATAAAATGAGCGACTGCTTAGGACGACGATTCCGTCACGTCGGACTTCGGATCGTGTGACCCGATCGTGGTGTCGAGCAGTCAGCAATACGCTGCCTCAAGGAAAGTGTCATGGCCGAACC
Source organism: Gordonia sp. 852002-10350_SCH5691597 (assembly GCF_001665715.1). Classification (NCBI taxonomy): domain Bacteria; kingdom Bacillati; phylum Actinomycetota; class Actinomycetes; order Mycobacteriales; family Gordoniaceae; genus Gordonia; species Gordonia sp. 852002-10350_SCH5691597. The sequence continues at coordinate 4,991 of NZ_LZMO01000115.1, read as the reverse complement.
GATCTCCAAACGCGACCTCGAATTCATGCTCTACGAGTGGCTCGACGTCGAGTCACTGACCGAGCGCGAACGCTTCGCCGAACACTCCCGAGACACATTCGACGCCGTGCTCGAACTCGCCGCCGACCTCGCGACCAAACGCTTCGCGCCGGTCAACCGACTCGGCGACACCCAGGAGCCCTACGTCGGCGACGACGGTGCCGTCGTCTTGCCCGACGAAATCCAGTCGGGCATCGCCGAGTTCATCAAGGCGGGCCTGGGCGCGGGCTCGTTCGACGAATCGCTCGGCGGCATGCAATTGCCGAGCGTCGTGAGTCTCGCTGCGCAGTCGTGGTTTCAGGCGGCGAATGCAGGCATGTCGTCGTACTCGTTCCTCACGATCGGCAACGCCAATCTGATCGCCGAGTACGGCACACCAGAACAGATCGACACCTGGGTTCGCCCCATGGTCGAGGGACGCTACTTCGGCACGATGTGCCTGTCCGAGCCGCAGGCCGGATCCTCACTCGCCGACATCACGACCAAGGCGACACCGACTGACGACGGCACCTACCGCATCACCGGAACCAAGATGTGGATCTCGGCAGGCGACCACGAACTCGGTGAGAACATCGTGCATCTCGTGCTCGCCAAGGCTCCGGGCGGCAAGCCGGGAGTCAAGGGCATCTCGCTGTTCATCGTTCCCAAGTACCTGCCGGACGGCACCCGCAACGACGTCGCACTCGTCGGCCTCAATCACAAGATGGGCCAGCGCGCGACCACCAACTGCCTCCTCAACTTCGGCGACGGCACCTACCGCACTGAACAAAACTCCGGCGCGGAATCCACCGGCGCTGGACAAAACCCGCCCGCTCACTCCGTTCCCGGCGCGGTCGGCTACCTGGTTGGCGAGGAGCACAAAGGCCTCCAGTACATGTTCCACATGATGAACGAGGCGCGCATCGGCGTCGGATTCCTCGCAACATCACTGGGTTACGCGGGCTACCTCACATCCCTCGAGTACGCCAAGGTCCGCACGCAGGGGCGTCCTGTCGACCAGAAGGACCCGACCTCCAAGCCCGTCCCGATCATCGAGCACGCCGATGTCAAACGGATGTTGTTGGCGCAGAAGGCCTATGTCGAAGGGGCACTCGCGCTCGGCCTGTACTCCGGCAAGCTCGTCGACCTGCAGCGGACCGGAGACGCAAGCGAGGCAACTCGAGCGGGCCTGCTGCTCGATGTCCTCACGCCGATCTCCAAGTCGTGGCCGTCCCAATGGTGTTTGACCGCAAACGATCTCGCCATCCAGATTCACGGCGGCTACGGTTACACCCGCGAGTTCCCCGTCGAGCAGTTCTACCGCGATAACCGTCTCAACCCCATCCACGAGGGCGCACATGGCATCCACGGACTCGACCTGCTCGGCCGCAAGGTCATCATGAATGGCGGAGCCGGCCTGGAACTGCTCGCGAACACGATCACCCAGACCACCGACCGCGCTGGCTCCACTCCCGCCACTGCGGCTCTCGCCGACGAATTGCGCAGTCGCGTCCAACGACTCGTCACCGTGACCGGGCAGGTGTGGTCGGCAGGAGATGTCGCGGTCTCGCTCGCGAACGCCACCGCATACCTCGAAGCCACCGGACACATCGTCATCGCCTGGATGTGGCTCGAGCAATTGCTCGCCGTCGCAGACAAGACCGGAGACTTCTACGACGGCAAACGCGTCGCAGCGCAGTACTTCTTCACCTATGAGCTACCGAAGGTCGACGCCCAGTTCGACCTGCTCGCAGCGCTCGACCGCACGACGCTCGACGCGCGTCCCGAAATATTCTGACCCACAACACATCCCCGCACGATCGACTCAGGAGAGACTTCATGTCAGTACTCGATCTGTTCAACGTGACCGACAAGGTCGTCGTCGTCACCGGCGCCTCGTCGGGACTCGGCGTACGCTTCGCCACGGCCTTCGCGGAGGCAGGCGCCGACGTCGTACTCGCCGCCCGACGCGCCGACCGGCTGACCGAGACCGCAGCACAGGTCGAGGCACTCGGACGCAAAGCCCTGACCGTGGCGGCAGATGTCTCCGACCCCGCGGACTGCCAGCGCGTGATCGACAGCGCCGTCGAAACTTTCGGCCGCGTCGACATCCTCATCAACAACGCGGGCATCGGCACCGCGGTACCGGCAACGCGTGAGACGCCGGAGCAGTTCCGTTCGGTCATCGACGTCAACCTCAACGGCTCGTACTGGATGGCTCAGGCCGCGGGCCGAGTCATGCAGCCGGGCAGCGTTATCGTCAACATCTCCAGCATCTTGGGCCTGACCACCGCAGGTCTCCCCCAGGCCGCCTATGCGGCGAGCAAGGCTGCCATCGTCGGCCTCACCCGCGATCTGGCCCAACAGTGGGGATCTCGAAAGGGTATCCGCGTCAACGCGATTGCACCCGGGTTTTTCGAGAGCGAGATGACAGACACCTACGCACCCGGATACATCGAGTCGCAGATGCCGCGAGTCCTGCTGGGACGTATGGGAGATCCCTCGGAACTCGCGGCCACGGCGATCTGGCTGAGCTCGGCCGCAGGCGGCTACGTCACCGGCCAGACGATCGCGGTCGACGGCGGAATCACGGTCACCTAGATCGGCTACCGCCCGCGCAACCGCCCGACACAACCACTGACCGCGGTGGCGATTCAAACCGTCGCCACCGCGATCAGTGTGTCGCAGTTGACCTCTGCGGGCCCCTCGGATGCCAGCCGTTCGAGGAACACCTGCCGCACCTGTGCGATCTGCTCGTCGTCGAGTGGTGTGAGTGCGCCACGCATCCCCGTGCCCACCACCAACTTCCAGGCGAAGTCCGGCGTGCACTCGATGCGCAGTCGGTACACCGACGTGTCGACCTTTCGGGCGCCCAACGTCGTGAACCATTGCGAGACAGACTCTTCGGTGTCGATATGACTGATCGGCATCCGACTCCCGCTCCGCGGCCCTTGATGCGACGTTTCGCCTGCCACCTCCGCAACCGATGCGCGGTAGGTCTCGCTGAACTCACGAAGGCTGTCGGCGTGCCAGATCGACGCCCCCATCCGCCCTCCCGGGCGCAGCAGACTCAACACGTTGCGCACGGCGTCGTCCATGTCCGGAAGGAAGAAAACCCGGAACGAACACGCCACCACGTCGAAAGGTGTTACGCAGGGCGATGTTCCGGCTTTCAATGCCGTGACGTCGGCGACGACGCAGTCGATCTCCAGACCTTCGTCAGCCGCATTGGCAGCGGCGATGTCGAGTAGTTCGGACGCGAAATCGACTGCGACGACCGTGCCTGCCGATCCGGTAGCCCGAGCAGCGGGTAGCGCACTCGCTCCGGTCCCCGAACAGATGTCGAGGATGCGCTCCCCTGGCCGGATGTCGAGTTCGTCGACCAGAGCCTGACCCGCAGGCCCCCACAGACTCGGTCGCAAGGCGTCGAAATCGGTACCGATCGAATTGAACAAGCCGACCAACCTGAAACCCGCCGCATCGTCTGTCATGCAACCCACCGTAGTGAGACCACCCCCTTATCGACAATGGTTGTCAGCAAACGGTGAGAGGCGGCGTCCAGTGATTGTGGAGGTTTACTGGTTATGGAGGTTCACTGCTTGCCGAGCGCCGATTCGAGTCGATCGACGAACTCCGCCTGCGCGGGGTTCAGCTTCACGCGCGCCTCGTCGAGGCCACACCACTGCGCCCGATCGACTTCGGGAAATGTCTGCATACGCCCCGACCGCGGCGGCCACATCATCTCGAACGTGTTGCTGACGACGGTGTCGACGTCGACGTCGCCCTCGACAGCGAAGGCGGTGACGACCTTGCCGCTTTTCTGGCGCACGTCACCGAGTTCGATGACGTCACCTTGAGGAGCGGCGTGCCCAATCTCCTCGGCGAACTCGCGGCGCGCCGTGTCGAGCGGGGACTCGTCGGCCTCCGGCAGCCCCTTGGGCACCGACCACGCGCCATCGTCCTTGCGCGCCCACAGCGGACCACCCGGGTGCGCGATGAGTACCTCGATCCCTCCGAGAGAGCCGCCTTCGATCGAAGCTGTCCCGTCGGTTCGTCGAAATACCAGGAGCCCGAAACTGTGTCGGGGAGTGCGCGTGTCCACGGAATATATTCTGGCGGAAACAGGGACGTCACACGATCGCGTCGTGTCCGAAACGTCCGATAAGTAGAACAATGATCCGTGACCGTTCTCGACACGATCAAACATGGCAGAAAGGCCGCCCGCGCGGTCGACGACATCCCACCGCTGGCGCGACTGTTCCCTCTGGGCCTACAGCACGTGATGGCGATGTACGCGGGAGCGGTAGCCGTTCCGTTGATCGTCGGCGGGGCAATGGTCGGCGCAGGGCAGATGCGCTCGGACGAGATCGTGCACCTGATCACGGCCGACCTCTTCGTCGCAGGTATCGCCACGATTGTGCAGGCGGTGGGATTCTGGCGCTTCGGAGTGCGCCTCCCATTGATGCAGGGCGTGACGTTCGCGGCCGTCGGCCCGATGATCACCATCGGCCTCAACCACGGCATCACCGCGATCTATGGCTCGGTGATCGCGTGCGGCCTGTTCATGATGCTCGTGGCGCCCATCGTCGGACGGCTCATCAGATTCTTCCCACCACTGGTGACCGGCACGATCATCTTGATCATCGGTATCTCACTGATGAGTGTCGCCGCAGGTTGGTTCGGCGGTGGCACCGCGAAGGGTGAGGACTTCGGTGCTCCCAAGTCCATCGCCTTCGGCTTCCTCACGCTGCTGATCATCATCCTGCTCGAACGATTCGGGCCACCCGCGGTCAAACGTGTCTCGATCCTCCTCGGCCTCGTCGCAGGAACACTCATCTCGATTCCGTTCGGGATGACCGACTGGAGCCACGTCGGATCGAGCTCATGGTTCGCCGTGCCCGAACCGTTCTACTTCGGCTTCCCCAGCTTCGACGTCAGCTCGATCATCGCGATGATCATCGTCGCGTTGGTCA